>JANWHX010000253.1 GCA_025450235.1 Chitinophagaceae bacterium
CTTTCCACATCTCTTTCTTCTATACTCATATGAAAGCTGTCAAGCATTACATTGGCTGCAGGATGATTAATATCATTTATCATTCGCAAGACGTCATTTGTGTTGTTTATCAAATCTGATTCAAATCTGTTCAATGGCTCCAATGCGATCTTAAGGTTTCTTGCAGCAGCCATCTCACACACCAGTTGCAGATTTTTTACAGCGAGGTCCCATTCCGCTTTTCTTTGATCAGGTCCAAGCATTCTTGCTTTGCCTACTGCAGAATACATGGGGCCCCCAAAAAAATCAACACCGATTTCTTTACATATATCAAGACACGATTCGATGTATGCAAGTCCATTTTGCTGAACCTGTATTGACTCATTTGTCAGATCTCTTGAATTGCCAAATGCTCCGCATATCGAAGCTTTTAATCCATGATCATTCAAGGCTGAGTTGACTTTCTTTATATCTATAAGTGCGGGGTCTTCCACTGCTATTTCAACGACGTCGAAGCCCATTTTTGAAATTTTGGGAAAAAGCTCACCGATTAATTGTGTTGTAAACGGCGAGGTCCACAACCAGGTGCTCACTCCATATTTGATATTCAAAGGCATGTATCAGGTAGTTTGTTGTATTTAGCTTTCCTGCTGTTGTAAGACAACTGCTTTATATCCGCCCTTATACCTAAAGTAAAGGAGCAATAAAACATAGCTCACGAACATAATTAGAGGGAAAATCACAATATCTTTCAATGCTACTTTCTTTGCTGTGTTCTGTATATTGATTACTGTGGCCTGTTCTTCAGTATTTGCTGCTGCCAGTTTTTGCTGGTTCAATGCCTGGTAATCCCCAAACAAACTTGTTTTCTTCTCTGTTACATAAGTGCTATGCAATGCTGTGTTGTTGGTTTTATCATATTCAGCAATTTTAGAATCAACGGATTTGTCCTGAATAAATCCTAAAACCCCTGCGCCAATCACACCGGCAGCTATCATACCCATGCCTCCGGTAATATTCAATGTTAAGGCGCCACCTTTTGGAAAACGTTCTGCAACCACACCCAACATTGTCGGCCAGAAAAATGTTTTTCCTAAACCATAAATTGTTGCCGCTATTAAAATCATGACTCCTGCGGATGCTGATAATAAATACAACCCAAGTGCAGCAATAACCGAACAAATAGCCAACAACCCTAAAGGAGAAAATCTATGTACTAAAGGGCCCGCAAAAAAGCGAAGTATGAACATAATAGCCGAAGTATATACCAACACCCAACCGGCCTGCATGCCCAGATCGCTCATAGCAGGTGTCATTAAATCCGTAATCCAGCTATCTGTTCCAAGCTCTGTAGTTGCAAGCGGTATCATGATCAACAACAGAATAATGAACAGGGGTTGTCCCAAACTTTTTGTATAAATGCCAAATAAGACCGAAACAACCAGGATAAGTACAATTTTGAAAGTAAGTGACCAGTCAAACAATGTAGGGGCGCCTAACTGAAATATAATCATTGATACTATCGCTAATGCACCTATTGCTCCTACCTCCTGCAACATCTCTTTGTAGGATACTCCTGCCTGAACTCTTTCATTTATTGGGAACTTGCGGAAAAACATCAAAATGCCATAAATAATAGCTGGTACCAAAATCAATGCAATCTTATATTCCCATCTTGTGTCTTCGCCCATTAATAAGGCAATCATGCCCCCCAGCACTATGCCCCCTGGCCAGCCGGCATGCAGTATATTCAGCCATTTTGTTTTTTCGTGGGGAAACATAGTAGCCACTACAGGATTCACTACTGATTCTACTATACCAGCACCCAAAGCCAAAAAGAAAGTTCCGATATACAGCGACCAGTAACCATTAGCAAATATGGTGAGAAGAGCAGAGGTAATATGACAAACAAAAGCAAATACCATTGCTGTTTTATAGCCAATCTTATCAACAATAAGACTGAATAAAACAATGCTGATAGCAAAAGGCCATAACCCTACTCCGGCTATTTCACCCAATTGCGTTTGTGTGAGGTTAAACTGTTTTCCCCATTCGGGAAGTCCTACAATTGAACGAAGTGTAAATCCAAATGAAGTAGTAACTAATGCGACAAAACATGCATAGAACAACTTCATGTCCGGGGCGCCCGCATTGGTAGTTTTATTACTCATGAATTAATGTTTAGAAAACAAAGTTTCGGGATATTATTTTGTAACACGCAATATTCCATTCATGATACGCCAATGTCCCGGGAAAGTACAGACATAGGGATAATCACCGGGAACATCCGGAAGCTTAATTGTCAGCGTAAATCTGCCTCCGGGGTTGATCATCGGAGTTGCTGCTATTACTTCATGCATTCTCGGCACATAACCCCTTTTGGCACCATTCGGATCCTGGACAAGCATATCAGCAGCAGCCCCCACTTTTGCCATGGTTCTTGGTTTGAGAAGAAGAAGATTATGCTGCATATGATCCGGATTTTGCAATACGATCTGAATAGTTGTTCCTGCTTTGGCGGTGATCAATTGCTTATCGTATTTCATCACATCTTTCAAAACTTTCAGCACAATAACTTTTGCTATTGGGCCGGTTGCATTTTTAGGTCCAACGCTTTCCAGTATTTCCAGTTTTGCCCCTGTGAGAGCATTGCTGCGTGCAAGAAGGAAACTATCAGGGTAATTAGCGACTTTTTGCGCCCCGGTTTTGTTTTCAAGTCCTATACGCAACGGTACATCGGGATTTTTCTTGAATAATCCAGGCGTTTTTACAGCGCCGGCTTCTTTATTGTCAATAAAAAGTTTCATTACGCCGGTTTTCTGCAATCCTGCTTTGAAAGAGAATTTAGCGGGAAGCGCTTGCGTTGTGGCAACGTGGTATGCCTTGCCGCCCTGGTTAATGGTGAAGAACATTTTGTTATCCATAAAATATATGCCATAACCTTCCTTATTATCTCCCTGCGCCACCACTAAACCGGAATAAACGGGAGCCGTTGCGGGTTGATTTGCGGCAGGTAGTGCACCACCGGGCCCCCTTGGACTAAATTGCATGTCGCCTGAAATTGCCCATTCGTTGTTACCGACATTTGGAGTAAGCTCTGACTGTTGCCTGCCAAATGTTCTTCTCAATGGAATTGCGTCGAGTCGTGAACCAAATGCAAGTCTTTGTGCAAGTGAGGCTTCCATCAGAGAAGGATTATCATTCAACCCTTTTTTTCTGAACTCAGCTCTGAATGTCGTTTCATTTATTTTGCTTGCAATTCTCAGCGCATGTCTCAACCACATATCAGAAAAATTTTCTTCTTTTTCGGCCATGTTCACCAGCGCTTTTCCAATGGCGGCGGACTTAGGCATATCAGTAGTAGCTAATACAGCAGCCAGTCTTACCCGGAAATCTTTATCCTCAAAAAGACCCGCTTTGTTAATTGCCAAGAAAGTAGCTGCTGTTTTTGGCAACACCTGGATAGCAGCTCTTCTTACACCAGCGGAAGGATGCGATAAAGCGGTAATTGCAACATTCAATGCGGTTATATTTTTGCCATCAAATGCTTTTAAACCATCGAGTGTCCATAACGCATGGATGGCAGGAGCATTAATGCCGATCTCATCAACAAAAGTGTTCTGAACCAATTTATATAGCTCAGGGAAAACAGATTTATCTCCTTTTTCAACCAATAAGCGTTGAGCAGTAGTGCGCCAGAACATGTTGTCGTTTGACAACGCTTTGATGAGACCGGGCACATCATTTTTACTTAATTGAAGTGTATTCTTCTTATCGTTGTTTTTATAAGCAATACGATAGATACGTCCTCTTTCATGATCACGAAGAGGATTGATGTATGCATTGCCGGGGCCGTTTTTAGCATCTATCCCGGCTGAGGCAGCTGAAGGAGTAGGATTGTGCTGAATAATGAAATCATACCAGTCGGTAACCCAAACAGCGCCATCCGGTCCAACTTCTGCCTGGATTGGAGCAGCCCACTCATCAGCACTTGTCAACAGGTTCCACCCATCACCGTCTTCTATAAAACCTGCACCTTCAGGTTTCAGGTTCACCTTATGTATTAATCGCCCGGTAGGTTCAGTTACAAATGCAACACTATTCCAGTATGATTTGGGAAATGCCCGGGCTGTATATAAGCTATGGCCTGCTGCTGCAGTGAAGCCTCCATGCACATCCACCTGCCGGAGATTCCTGGTTGCAGTGCGCATATCATAGTGTGCATCCAGTTTCTGTACACCCGTCTCATTTTTAATATTGGCTTTATCAAAATAACGGAAGGGCATTCCAAAGAATGCAGTATGTGTATTATTCGCGGTCGAAATAAATACATCAAACTCTTCAGAGAATCCCAAACCCCATGTATTGTTTGATGTATTAGAAAGGTATTCGAATTTCCTTGTATTGGGATCATATTTGAAAACACCGTTTGATATGCGAACAGAATCTTTTCCTTTCTTACCATTGTAATACCCGGAATAACCAACCACACCCCAAATTTTATTATCCAGACCATAGCGCAGGTTGGATGATTGCGCATGGGTATCATTTTTTCCCCAGCCGGGTAATATTTCTTTTCTTATATCAGCTTTATCATCCCCGGTTGTATCCTTGAGGAAAAGGTGCGACGGCGACTGACTTACAATGATGCCGCCGTTCGTAAATACAAAACTGGTAGGAATATTAAGTCCTTCAGCAAAAATCGTTGATTTATCTGCCTTACCATCTCCATCTGTATCTTCTAATATTTTTATTTTGTCGTCACCTACATCATCTTTTTTTATTTCATTAGGATAGTCCACGGTTTCAATTACCCATAATCTTCCTCTTTCATCCCAGTTAATATAAATGGGATTCACAACCATCGGTTCGGCGGCAAACAGTTGCAGTTCAAATTCAACTGGCACTTGCATCAATGACATAGATTGTTCAGGAGTTAAAGATTCCTGCACCTGGAAACCGGAATTTCTTTTTTCATAATTGGGAACAGGCCCGTCAAAGTATTTTGGATTGGCAAGATGTATTTGTTTAAGATTTTCCTTTGCCTTATCTCCTACAGCCCATAAGATGCCGTTCCTCACCAGGTCCAAAAATCCCTGGTTATTAAACGTATTGTCGTTATGTCCGTAAGCTGTATAAAAAACTCTTCCTTGTCCATACGGTCGTACCCATGTATAAGGTTCGTGATGATCTCCTTCTACCCTTTCAGTTAACACTTCAATTGCGCTTGATATTTTAGAGTGAACATAGGTCTCATCTAATGTGGTAAAAGAGAAAATGCCCTGCATTACTTCGTGCTGAGGTTTTATTATTGTTGCAGGGAAAGTATCATATTTGTGACTTCTAAATTGTCCGCCGATCATCTCTACAACTTCGGGAGAATTCCTGAAACAAAATGACCCGCAATGAAGCGGAATGAACCCTTTTCCGCCACGCACAAAACCCAGCAATGCTTTCTCCTGCGATTTGCTGATGGTATCATGATTGGCATATAAGATCAATCCGTCATAGTTAGCCAGGTTGGCTTCATTCAGATCATCGGGATTTGTTGTAAATGAAATATTGATCCCGCTTTTAAAATACTCTTTTGATAATATACTGGCCAGTTTCTCAGAATTGTGACCCTGATTGTTCTTATGACCCAAAAACAATAGCTCCAACCGGCGTGGCGGTGTATCGGCATCCCGTTTTGTGAAAGCACTTATCAAGACTGTTACAGAAAAAAGTATAACCAGGGTAGTCCAGAGCCTTCTGTTTTGCATAACAACCAATTATTCGTTATAAAAGAGAGACGCCGGAATGCCTCTTATTATTCAAAACGTATCCAATCCACTTCTAAGGTATCGTTCATGACCACAAATCAATGCATCTTTACTATTTTATGCCTGTGTTCGTTAAACTTTATTTGAACAGCACCTGCGCAAAATTGTAAAGATTATTCCTCCAAACCGGCCAGGTATGTCCTCCCGGGTATTCACTATACACATATTTTATTCCCAGCTCATCAAATTTCGCAAGCATGATCTTACAATTATTGTAAGCAATATCTTCTTTGCCACCCATCGCCACCCAAAGGTTTTTCAGGTTTGTGTTGATCCTGCCCGCATTAGCCTTCATCATTTCATACTGGGCATCGGCAGTTTTGCTAAGCATAGGCATTATCCACCCGGAACTTAACACGCCGAGACTGGAAAACATGTCCGTATTATTAATGCCGGTATAAAGAGTGTGTAAACCGCCAAGCGATAAGCCGGCCAATGCCCGGCTATTTGGATCATTTAATGTCCGGTAATTTTTTTCTACAAAAGGAATAACAGTTTGTTTCAACTCCCTTTCAAACATCTTTAACGAATTTTCAATGCCATCTCCGCTGAAGCCTCCCGCTCCAAGATTCGCATCAGGCATCACCACCAGCATTGGCTTTGCTTTCTTTTCTGCTATAAGGTTATCAAGAATAAGATCCGTTTTTCCCTGTGTTGCCCAGCCTCTTTGATCTTCTCCTCCCCCATGAAGAATGTATAGCACGGGATATTTTGCTGTTGCATTTGAATCATAATCAGGAGGTGTATAAATGTATAGCTGGCGCCACGAATTCGTAACTCTTGAAAAATATTTTTTGATCCTGATATCTCCGTGAGGAACATTTCTTGTTGCATAGTAACCTCCACCTGCAAACGGTATTTCAATTCCGCTTGCCATTCTCCCCATACCATAAAAAGACTCACTGGCAGGATCTGCTAGTGCCACGCCATCTATTAATAACGAATAATAGTGAAACCCTTCACTGATGGAGTCCGTAGTTACTTTCCAAAAACCGGCTGTGTCTTTTATAAGATCATATTTTTTGCCTAAATCTATTTGTACTTTTTTTGCTTCCGGTGCTTTGATATTAAACATGACACGGCTATCAGTCGTGATTTGCGGGTAAGGAGCATTTCGGATGTTTGATGGTGCAGGAGCACCGGCTACGGGGTATTTTGAGAAAGTGGATACATCAACCGGTTTGAAAATTAATTGGGAAAACATGAACAACCCATCCTTCCATACTTTAAAATCATGCACCCCCGGTTCTATAAAATAAATATGAGGCACATTATTTTGTAGCAGGTACTCATGTGTTCTTTTGCTGAAGGAGATCAATCCATCACTTGCTCCACAGGAAATAAAAAGCAACTTAATTTTTTCTCTTGCTGCTTCTGGATTTGGAACTAACTCCTGTGGTGTTTTTGTATTGGGGGCAGAAGAAAAGCCACCTATCCACGCAAACTTATCAAGATTGCCCAAGCCAAAGTTGAGTGATTGTCCGCCACCCATTGATAAACCTGCAATGGCCCGGTGTTCCCTATCCGTAAATACAGGATATTTTTTTTCGATAAAGGGAATCAAATCATTCAGCAAATCTTTTTCAAAGGTTGCGAATGCCTGTACTTTATCGGGCGCCATAATATTCCCTGTAGCCCGGTCATTTTTCATGGCTCTGCCATTGGGCATCACCACTATCATAGGTTCTATTTTACCCTGAGCGTACAAGTTATCTAATATTACCTGTGGCTTTCCGCCGTTCAGCCATTCTTTCTCATCGCCTCCAATGCCGTGCAACAGGTACAGTACAGGATATTTATTCTTTTTTGAATACCCGGGTGGAGTATAGATCAATGTGCGCCGAAGGGTATCAACTGTTTTAGATTTATAGGTGATAGTATCAATTTTTCCATGGGCAATACTATCACGCAATACATCAAAACCCGGCTGCCCGGGTTTTACAGGTTCCTGTGAATGGACGGATATATTTACCAGAAATACAGTTGCCAAAGCAAATAGTAATTTTTTCATTGTTGACGATTTTATTTGCAATGGTGTTTTATTATTTAAAAAGAAGTGGTGCCATTTGATAAAGGCTACGACGCCATGTTTGAAACTCATGTGCTGTACCCGGTGAAATATAAGTAGCAACATTATAACCGGCTGCCTTCAAATC
>JANWHX010000254.1 GCA_025450235.1 Chitinophagaceae bacterium
GTGATTCCAAAAGCTGATCAACCCGCGTTTATTGATTCTGTTCTTGCTATTTGTCGCGAAAAAAACATTCATGTTGTTTTACCGTTGGTAACAAGGGAACTGATCCCGTTATCACAACATAGGAAGGAGTTTGAATTGGCGGGTGTGAAGGTTATCGTTTCTTCAGCCGAATCACTGGAAATAGCAAACGATAAAAGTAAGCTTTACCAGTTCCTTCAATGGAGAGGGATGGACCTGCCGGAATTCAGAGTCGTCGAAACTCAGGACCAATTTAAAATTGCCGTTAAAGATTTAGGCTATCCTCAAAAAAAAGTTTGCTTCAAACCTTCGGTTTCCAACGGCAGCCGCGGGTTCAGAATAATCAGTAATGAGACAGATGAACATGATTTACTCTTCAGGGAAAAACCAAGTGCGGCGTATATATCTCTCGATAACGCCATGAAAATACTCTCTTCGGAAGCTTTTCCTGAATTGCTGGTGAGTGAATATCTGCCGGGTGAAGAATTTTCCGTCGATTGCCTGGCAAAAAATGGTGAAGCGATCATTGTGGTGCCGCGTGCACGAAAAAAAATGATCAACGGCATTAGCGTTGAAGGAGAATTTATTGAAGAAGAAAATATTATTGGATACTGCAAACAGATCATACATGAATTGCAGTTGCATGGAAATATCGGGATACAGGTAAAAGGATCTGTCGCCGGCAAATTCTTATTGCTTGAAATAAATCCCCGGGTCCAGGGAACTATCTCCGCCGCGCTGGGTGCAGGTGTTAACCTTCCTGTTTTAGCAATCAGGCAGGAATTTGGTTTACCAATTAATGAAGATGAATTACGGGTAAAATGGGGAACGAAGTTTTCCCGGTATTGGAGTGAGGTGTTTTACTAGGTGAGTTGTGAGTGGTGAGTGATGAGTGGGAAACACCCCCGAACCTTTAACATTCAGCCAACGAATGAATATCGATCATTCGGAAAGCTCACTCACCACTGACCACTGACCACTGACCACTCACCTTCACCATCCACCACACCGATTTTTTCCTCACCGCTTATCTCAGTAACTTGCTTAAAATTTTCGTGATGAAAAAAATAGGTGCAGGTTTTTTAGTGAGTTTATGGTCGCTTTTGGGCTGTGCCCAGAAACCAGATAAAATCGCTTCCGATAATAATACGCTGCTTTGGAAGATCAGCGGCAATGGATTGAGCAAGCCTTCCTATCTCTATGGTACGATCCATATGCTTTGCGCCGATGATGCGTTACTGAGCGAGCAGATGAGGAACGTCATTCGTAAAGCCGATGAAGTGTATTTTGAAGTTGATCTCGATAATCTTTTTGAAATGCTTGCTGTAATGACCAAAATGAAAATGAACGGCGATACGACCTTGCAGGATCTGTTAAGCAAAGAAGATTACGAAAAAGTAAAAGATTATTTTGAATCAGAAGGGTCAATTCTTCCTTTTTCAATGCTGGAAACCTTTAAACCGATACTGGCTCTTTCCACCCTCCAGGAAGGTTCAATGGAATGTGAGTCGACCGCCATGATGGAACAAGTGATCATGCGAGTGGCCAAAGAGAGTGATAAAAAAGTAAAGGGTCTTGAAACGATGTCATACCAGGCCGGAGTATTGGACAGTATACCATACAAGTTACAGGCTGAACAACTAGTAAGCTATATTGATGAGATGAAGAAAAACAAGGGTAAGGTTGAGGACGCCGAGTTAAATGAGATGATGAAAGCCTATAAAAGCCAAAACCTCGAAAAACTCGAAGAATTGATGATGAAGACGGACATGGGTATTGGTAACTTCACCGAAGTATTATTATACACCCGTAACCGTAACTGGGTAGCTAAACTAAAAGATCTGATGCCCCAGAAGTCATTACTCGTGGCGGTTGGAGCCGGCCATTTACCCGGTGAAAAAGGCGTGATTAATCTTTTGCGCAAAGCAGGTTATACTGTCACACCGATCGAGAATAAATTGAATGCACTTAAAGAGATTTAGCCAATACCTAATATCCCAATATCTAATATCCAGTATCTAGTATCCAGTATCTAGCAACCTTCTTTCATCCCACCTTTAACCAATCCTTTTTTATGCCATCTGTCACGCAAATAGAGGCAATCATGGGGGATATCACTAAAGTCTCCGTCGATGCCATCGTTAATGCTGCGAATTCATCATTGCTGGGTGGTGGGGGTGTTGATGGTGCTATTCATCGTGCAGGGGGTCCGGCAATCCTAGCGGAATGTAAAAAAATTGTTAAAGCGCAGGGAGGTTGTAAAACGGGGGAAGCTGTGATTACGACGGCCGGAGATCTCTCTGCTAATTATGTTATTCATACCGTAGGACCAATTTGGAATGGAGGTAATAGGGATGAAACTGAACTTCTTGCAAATTGTTATAAGAATTCATTAGCCCTTGCGGTGAAAAAAAATTGTCGAACAATCGCATTTCCTAACATCAGCACGGGAGTATATCGGTTCCCGAAACAAATGGCTGCCAGCATTGCCGTGAAGACTGTTGCTGATTATACTTTAGAAACATCGCTGCCCGAAAAGGTCCTTTTTGTTTGCTTTGATCAGGAAAACTTTGAGTTAATACGCTTAGAATTGCTTGCCATAAACAGCCAAAGCTGAGTTCTTCTCCGGAAGATTATCGCGCTCCGTGGACAAAAAAATCTTCATTTAAATAAAAAAAACCTGAAATTAGCGTTTGATTATTACAAGCCACCAGGCTTAGAGGCAACTGATCGATAGCGGTACATAAAGAAATTATTCGGTAGCGGCTAACTACTGGGTAAGGACGGTTGCTTTCTAACAGCCATTTAGGTGGAATGGCGTTGACAATTAACAGTAACATAGAAAGCAAACCTGATTAGAAAGCTGTCCCGTAAGGCAGCTTTCTTTTTTTATGGTATAAAACATTAGAGAACTGTAAGAAATTACGTGGGATTTGTAGTATCCCGATTTTGCCGGTCCAATGGACTCCAATGGAGGAAGTCGATAAGACGTTAAGATAAGCGCTACTTGTAAATCAATTCATCCCCTCTTTGCTTCTTACCGGCTATTTTGAAACAGCAACCTACCGGATTTGTGCGATCATTATACCTTCCCAATCTTTTGATAACTTTATCTAAAATCTTTTTCGTGAAAATCTTTTTGCATTCAATGTTTTTCCTTGCGATTACGGGGCATACACAAGAAAGGATTGAAGTAGGAAAGCAGGAGGTAAAAATACAGTCCGGCAATTTTTATATACTCGGTGAACAGCGCGTTGCCGCGGCAAAATATGTGAAAGTAGTTGAAGGCTCACCTTATTTTCGCGAGACATGGATGAGAGGGATGGTGACCATGAGTAAAGGCTCAAGGTATGATAGCATTTTACTCCGGCTTGATCTGCTCGATAATTCTTTGCAATATATAAACCTGGATGGCAAAGAGATGATCGCTACATCCCAGGTCAGGGCCATCATACTTAACGATTCTGTTACCGGGAAGAAATATGAATTTGAAAATTCCGTTTTTCTGCCCGTCACAAACAAAATAGAAACCGGGTGGTATCAATTGTTGGCAGATGGGCAGATTGCGCTTTATAAACGTCTGGTAAAAACGCTGAAAGAAAATCAGCCTTATGGTTCAGCGACTGTAGAACAAACAATTTCCGATGCAACGCAATACTACATTTTTGCCAATTCAGTTTTTACACGCGTAAAAAAAATAAAAGATATTCCTGTTCAGCTAAATGATAAAAAAGAAGAGTTGAATAAATATATCAGCAGCAAAAACCTTTCCAGCCACTCTGACGCTGATTACGCAAGCGTGGTGGATTACTATAATAGCCTGATTGAAAAATAATACGTTAAAGAACTACCGGGGTATAAATGTTATGAACAATCTCGAGATTCAAAATAAGTTAAAAGAAAATCATAAAGGATTTACGGATCTTATCTTTTCACTAAATGATAACGAATTTTTATTTGCTCCAAATGGAAAGTGGACGGCAGGCCAACAACTAGATCATATATACAGGAGCGTGTCAGCTTTAACGTTGGGATTGAGCTTACCTAAATTCGTCATTAAACTATACGCAGGTAAGGCCAACCGACCATCAAAGGATTATGACGCGTTGGTGGCAAAATATAAACTGCGTTTGGAAGGAGGGGGAAAAGCAGTAGGGCGTTTCATTCCAAAACCAGTCAGACCGGCCGGGAAAACAAGGCTAAAGGAAAAGCTGCTGAGATCTGTTAACCGCCTGTGCAAATTGACCGATAAATATAGCGAGACGCAACTTGATTATTATATCCTCCCGCATCCGTTGCTGGGAAAACTCACGATCAGGGAAATGCTTTATTTCACTATTTACCATGTGGAGCATCATCAGAAGTTAACGCTGAGAAATTTGGGAAGGTAAATAAGCCAACAGTACTGAGATATTAGGTGATTGAGATATTCCCGGGGATTGCATCAATATCCCAATATCCCAATATCCCAATATCTCTATATCTCTACACTCTCTCCAGCCCTGAAAAAAAGAAATCACCTTC
This sequence comes from Chitinophagaceae bacterium, assembly GCA_025450235.1. Classification (GTDB taxonomy): domain Bacteria; phylum Bacteroidota; class Bacteroidia; order Chitinophagales; family Chitinophagaceae; genus VBAT01. The sequence continues at coordinate 4,543 of JANWHX010000254.1, forward strand.
GATCTTTGCATTCTCATCGCTGTCGCTGCCGTGAACAGCATTTTCTGCAACATTAGCTGCATATAATTTTCGGATCGTTCCTTCGGCAGCTTTTGCCGGATCGGTGGCCCCGATCAGTGTGCGAAAATCAGTTACTGCACTATTCTTTTCCAATATGGCAGCGATAATGGGTCCGCTGCTCATATACTCAACCAGTTCTCCATAGAATGGTCGCTCCTTATGTACAGCATAGAACTCAGCGGCTTTATCAGGGCTAAGCTTAGTCATTTTCAATGCCACGATTTTATATCCTTCTTTAATGACCCTGTCTAAGATCAACCCGGCATAACCTTTTTTCATCGCATCCGGCTTGATCATCGTAAATGTCCTGTTGCTCATAATGTCGATTGTTTAATTTCTTTTGCGCGGCAAATGTATGAAAAGTCGGGAGTCGAAATACAGTCGGGGGTACGGAGCACTGAGTCAGGAGTACCGAGTCCTGAGTCGCGAGCCCGTATTCTTAGCTTATTGTCCTTTGCCCTTTGACTTCGGACCACAACAATGACATCGACTAACTACTATCGACTAACGCCTCCTGACTTAGGACTCTGGGCTGTTTCACCTATCTTCGCAGCCGCTTCATGAAGCCTATACAGGAAATATACCCGTTGTTGACAGAAATGAGGAAGATCGTAATCACTACTCACCAGAAACCAGATGCCGATGCGATGGGCTCCTCGCTGGCGATGTATCATTTCCTGAAACAATTCGGCCATACGGTTACCGTGGTGTCGCCCACCAATTGGGCCAAATGGATTGATTGGATGCCCGGATCCAGGCAAGTGATCGACTTTGATATGAATAATGAAAAGGCAAATGAGGTGTTGAATTCAGCGGAATGGTTGTTTTGTCTTGACTTTAACACATTTCATCGGACCAAAACAATGACTGAAAGATTGAAAGAACTCAAATGCACCAAGATTTTGATCGATCATCACCAGGAACCCGATGCCGTATCTTTTGATTATGGTATCAGCGATGCAGCGAAGAGTTCCACCTGCGAAATGGTCTATGATATCATTGTTGAATCAGGACATGCGGGCAGGATCAATGAAGAAATTGCTGAATGTATTTATGCCGGCGTGGTCGCGGATACCGGTTCTTTTCGCTTTGCATCGACGACAAATAAAGTCCATGAATTGGTTGCTGATCTCAAATCAAGAGGACTAAACCATGCCAAAGTGCATGATAGCCTTTTTGATAATTTCCTGGAAAACCGGTTACGCTTTACGGGTCATGTGTTATTACATCGCATGCAGGTGTTTTATGAGTATAACACCGTATTGATCGCCATTCCTAAATCTGATCTCTTAAAATTTCATGTTAAGACCGGGGACACAGAAGGTTTGGTCAATTATCCGCAGTCCATCCAGGGTATAAAATTAGTCGCCGTTGTTATTGACAGGGATGAAGAAAGAAAATGGAGTTTCAGGAGCAAGGGCGATTTTGACTGTAATACATTTGCCAGAAAATATTTTGACGGGGGTGGACATTATAATGCATCCGGCGGCAAATCGAATGACCCGCTTGATGAGACAGTCAGGAAATTTAAAGAAGCTATAAAAGAAAATCAATCTTTATTACAATAATTAAAATATGAAAAGAGTCAATTATCTGTTGGTAGTGATCGCCGCTTTATCATTCATGGCGGCCTGTAAGAATGTGAATTATAAGAAAACAAAAAGCGGCCTGTTATATAAGGTTTTTCCCGGCAAAGGAAAAGATTCGATAAAGGCCGGCTCAATAGTAAAATTCAACTACGTCATCAAGTTCAATGACTCCGTGATGTATGATAGTCATGGGAAGATGCCCGGATTTGTACGGGTGGTGGCATTGGACAGGCCTACGTATGACTTCCAGGAAATAATTACAATGATGAGAAAAGGAGATAGTGCGATAACTGTCCAGATGGCCGACTCAGTGATGAAACAACCTAACCAACAATTATTACCTGCAAATGCAAAGAAAGGGGACAGGTTGACATTCAGTTTTCGCATTACCGACGTTTTTCCAAATGATAGCCTGGCAAAAAAAGACTTTGACGCCGAAGCAGAACGTGACCGGCCCCGCCAGATGAAAGAACAGGAGGAACAAATGGCAAAGGCGCAGAAGGAACAGGAGGCGCAACAATTAAAAGAAATAGAAGAAATGGAAAAATCAGGCGAAGCTGCCAAGGAATTGAAAGAGATAGAGAGCTGGCTTGCTGCTAAAAACATAAATGCACAGAGAACGGGGAAAGGTACATTTGTTGTTATTCACGAACAAGGCACTGGCCCGGCGGCTGAATTAGGTAAATATGTCAATGTAAAATATGCCGGTAAAGATTTAGTTACTGATAGTCTTTTTCAAGCCAACACGTATGCGTTTAAGCTTGGCACTACAGTGATACTTGGCTGGACCGAAGGATTGCAATTATTTAAACAGGGAGGTAAGGGTACTCTGTACATTCCAGGCTTCCTTGCCTATGGTTCCAATCCTGGCCCTACTAATAAGCCTTTCGCCGCATTGAAATTTGATATTGAATTGCTCGAGGTTTCCGACA
>JANWHX010000255.1 GCA_025450235.1 Chitinophagaceae bacterium
AAAAAAACCGCCCATAGTACTGCGGTTGATTCAGAAGTCATTGGCAATATGTTCATTTTCCTTCTACCGTCTCATTTGACGGAAGCGAATAAGTAAAATTGCAAACCTGCAAGTTTCCGGACGCTTTGTTCGCGTAAGCAGTAATTATTCCAAAACCATAATTTGCCTGGAGAAAGAGAGGGAATTTTTCTTATCTGTGATCATTACATAATAGGCGCCGGCCCGTAATTTTTTAGGAAGATATTTGTGGCCGGAAATAAAACCTCTTTCAACGACCTGGCCTGTTGTATTTATAATTTTTATTTCTGAACCCTCGCTGAGAGCCCCGGTAAATAATATTTCATTCACTACAGGATTTGGAAAGATGATGATAGCAGCATTAAGATTATTAAAATCTACACGCTCTGCCTTACTATAAGTAAATTGTCCATCAATATCTACCTGTTTCAACCGGTAATAATTTTTACCGGCAGCCGGCAAAGAGTGGGTAAAGGAATAATCACTATTGGTATTTGTATTTCCTGTTGAGGCAACAAATCCTATGTTAATATAATTAATCGCATTGGTGCTATGTTCGACTTCAAAACCACGGTTGTTGATCTCGGCGGCCGTTTGCCATTTAAGCAGGCAGCCCTGGTTAACCGCCTTTGCAGTAAAGCTGATCAGTTTTACCGGTAATGCAAAAGAACCATTGCACATGGTGATTTCATTGACAGGCAAGTTTATTGGAGGCACGTTCGCTGATGTGATATTGATAGTAAAAGGGTCTACAGAAGCCCAGCTAAATCCTGATTCGCTAAGGTTCAAAGGTTGCGTTGATACGGGTACATTGATTGTAGTACAGGAATCTGTTTCACCGTTTTTATCGGTCTTAATAAAATAAGAGAAAACGGAATCAACTTTCAAATTTGACGCACCTATTATAAACCCGCTGTCAAGGCAAGGAGCAACGTTTATGAAAGAAGAAGCGGTGACACCATTAAAATTCTGGGGAAATGATTTTGCAAAAACCGGGTTAAGGCCCTCGTCAAACTTCATCAGCACGCCTCTGTTGTTTGTAACATCCTGGAAAGCAAATGCAAAAGAATTTGAATCCTGCGCCAGCGTTGAAGCAACGAAAACACCAACCGGCCCAGCGGAGAGTTTTATTGACTGGGTGATAGCAAGGGTTTGATTTATTTGAATGATAGCGTCCGTGTTCGTGCCCGCTGCCGAATTTGAAAAGCTCGCAGCTAAGACAAGACTATCAATGCTTTTTTGCAAGAACATCAAACTGATTATTTTTCCGGAGTCAAGCCATATTTTTTTTGCATTGTAAAAATCTCCATTTGTGGGATTCATTTTCATCAGGAAAATGGTGTCAGCATTTGGCACCAACGGTTTCTGCACTCCTCCGCAGATCAGCAGCGTATCATTGATTAAGAGAATTTTCCCGGGGAAATTAATCAGGTCATCGCTGTGCTTACATTCTTTTTGCCATAAGATATTTCCGTCAGTGTCAAATTTTGATATTACAGTGTTAATAGGACCTGTGCGTCTTTCGCCGGCAGCAATAAATGATCCATCATTTAATGATAATATCTCATAAAATCTCAAAGCGCCTATCGCTACATCATATGATTTTTGCCAGATCAAAGAACCGTCTTTCGTAATCTTTTGTATGATAGCCCTATTTTCAAACGGATCGCAAAGAACGATATAAGAACTATCGGGCAATTGTGTTGCAGTATAAATTATGAAATCAGCGTTTGGCCTGTTATAGCCATTTATCCACTCCGTAGTTCCGTGGGCATCCATTTTAAGTATATATCCATCTCCGTTCCCGACTGATTCATCTGATTGCACACCGGCGATAAGATACCCGCTATCTTTAGCAGAAATAATTTTTGCGGGATATGAGCCTATGCTGAAGGAATAATTTTTTTGAAACGTATTTGAAGGTTGACCTTGTGCGTTTTCAACAAAAGCGAGACTGTAAATAAGCATCGGTAAAAGATGAAGGATAAGCAAGGTCCGAGAACTCATCGTTTAAGTTTGGGATGCAATAATACATTAAAATTAAAAGAGTAGGGTTAAAGCATAGCTTACGCATATTAAAAAACCGCCTAATAATTAGCCGGGTTGTTGCACGATTCTTTATCAATGCTTTTGTTACCCTTTTACTGGTGAAGTGGAAGATGAATTGGTAATAAAATCTGGTAATTCAGGAATATCGGTTCGCATTATCTTTGTAAGCCCGCAAAATCAATATGCGGCCAGTTTCTGCAAATCCCTCCATCGGTAACAACCACCAAATATTCCATTCTCAGAATACAGTCGTTCTCCACCCATCGCATCATGAAAAGCACAGGAGGGATTTTGTGATGTGCCAAATAAGCCCATCTCGTTTACTCCCATACTTAGGAATCTCCTGGCAACATGACCTATTAGCTTCTTTCCTAAGCCGATGCGCTGGTAATCATGAAGAAGGTAAATTTTATTCAAATCGCCGGAGCGATTATTACTGTCCGTGTTTTTATGTGTTTTACCCTTTGCAAAGCCAACGAGTTTATTATTCTTACCCACTACAAGAATACAAAACCAGCTTCCATCATTTTCTTCGGCAAAGGCTTTCCGCCATTGATCTTGTCTTAATTTATAGTTGGGCCGCGGCGCATTATAAGTTTGTGCCCAGGTTTCTGCATGAAGAACTCCCAGTTCTTCTATATCATTCTCCGTAGCATCTCTGAATGTAAAAGAATCAAGTCCTTCTCCGCGTTGCTGCAGCTTTCGCATATTTGTGCGTTTAGAAGGCCTTCTCAGACCATTCAAAAAGCGAACGGCGCTATTCAGAAAATTTTTCATTAAAATGAACCGAAAAATTCGGGTTATGGTAATAATCTTTTCATGTCGTTATATTCGTATACAAAAAATCCTTTCTTCTTCTCTTCGGCCACCGCTAACATGGCCTTTGCCACATTCCTTGCGTGTATTGGCTTGTACTTAGATGGCAAGAGAAATGAAGTTGCCTGCATTAGGGCCTTGCCGATCTTTTCACCGGCTCGAAATTCTTTTCTGTCACCCAGCAACATAGACGGGCGCATGATATGTACAGAATCCAACCCGATTTCCCTGACAGCTACTTCGACTTCACCTTTCAGCTTCAGATAAAAATTGCCGCTATTCTTGTTGGCACCGACCGCAGAAACTAACACAAGAGTTTCGCAACCCGTAGTCTTGCAAAACCTTGCTGCCTTCACCGGTATATCGAAATCTACTTTACGGTAAGCGTCATTATCGCCTTTGACTTTCTTATTGGTAGTGCCCACCGTGCAGAAAACAACGTCGCTGCCTTCGATAGCCAATAGCAGCGATTCGGCATCATTAAAGTCAACCAGTTTTATTTCAGTACCCGGATCATCCTTAGGCATCGGCCGGCGGACGATGAGACGGATCGTTTCAAAGGATCTATCCTGTTTCAACAAATCGTAAAGCTGGGTGCCGATCAAGCCGGTAACACCAATGATAGTTGCCGTTTTTTCATTCATGAACTAAAGGTCGTTAATTCTTTTCCAGGTTGGGGAATTGAACATAAAGAAACGGACTAGTTATTAGCTAAATCCTTTTTACATTGCACCTGTGAAAGCATTAACCGAAAACATTTCACTGCGACCATATAATTCCTTTGGCATCGATGCAAAGGCCCGCTGGTTTGGCTCCTTTTCTGATGTTGAACAACTTGCAAGCCTCCTGCCTTCCGATTCCGGGCACCGGACTTTTATCCTCGGGGGCGGCAGCAATATCCTCTTAACCAGGGATTTTGACGGGATCGTATTCAAGAATGAAATAAAAGGGATAACGGAAGTTCATGAAGATGAAGAACATGTTTATATCAAAGTGGGCGCAGGGGAGAACTGGCATGAGTTTGTCCTCCACTGTCTTCACCGGAACTGGGCCGGGGTTGAAAACCTGGCGTTAATACCAGGCAATGTCGGCGCTTCACCCATGCAGAATATCGGTGCTTACGGAGTGGAGTTGGCTGAAGTCTTTTGGAACCTGGAAGCGTTCCATATAAAAGATAAAAAAGCGGTTACATTTACTTTGAGCGATTGCGATTTTGGCTATCGCGACAGCGTTTTCAAAAATAAATACCGGGACCAGTTTGCTATTCTGAATGTTACATTTCGGTTGCGCAAGAAGCCAATCTATCACACAAGCTACGGCGCTATTCAGCAGGAGTTGGAAAAAATGGAGGTTAGAGAATTAAGTATTCATGCTATTGCAAAGGCAGTGATCAGCATCCGTTCGTCCAAATTACCTGATCCGAAAGTAGTTGGCAATGCGGGAAGTTTTTTCAAAAACCCGGAAGTCACCCAATCCAAATTTGAATTGCTTAAAGCTCAGTTTCCCGACATCGTTGCTTATTCCCTGGTGAATGGAAATTATAAAATTGCCGCCGGTTGGATGATAGAACATACCGGGCCACGCGCAGAGCGTAGAGGACAACCTTCCCTGAGTTGGAAAGGTTTTCGGGAAGGTGACGCAGGTGTCCATCCCAAACAGGCATTGGTCCTGGTAAATTATGGTAATGCAACTGGCAAATCGATTTATGACCTCAGTGAACGAATAATGAAAAGTGTTGAGGAGAAATTTGATGTGATATTGGAGAGAGAGGTGAATGTCATTTAGGCCTCCCTAAATCCCTCCGACCGCGTGCCGCCTTAGCTTTAGACGCTTGCGCCAAAGCTTCAGCGTCGGCGCACGGTGGCGCAAGGAGGGACTTTAGAACCCGACAGTTGAAGTGGCCCGAAAGAAGGTTGTACTTAAACTGTGCGCATGATCGTGTCTATAATCGGATTTTATTAACTGACATTGCCTTTGATTTTCTCAGGTGACGCCAAACTACATTTTGTTTCTTGGCGAGAGAATTTATGTGGTAATTAGGTAGCCAATCTGATTCAAAACATTCAACCCCTTCGGGGTTGTCCGATCCGACATGCTTGTACCGTGAGTTTTACTCACGGTTATTCATATTAAAGTCCTTCGGACTTTTCTTCTCATCACTGAGATTTTGAGCATATCCCAGTGTTTTTAAACGGATTCATTTAGTTAAAAACATCGGGTAGACGTCAAGAAGAAAACATGGAGATACGGCCAGGTCATATCTACTTTACACATCTCGGTTGTTTGAGACTTATAAGCCCGAAGGGCTTAAATTTGAATAACCCCTGATGAAATCAGGGGATCGGACCAGGGTGCCTGGGATCAACCCCGAAGGGGTTGAACAACAAATGAGCAAATGCAATCCAACGTTCTTGCGCAGGTAACGATCGGCGCAAATGACAACGCAACGATACTTGGATGGAATATTTTCAGGCCTCCTCATCAAACTCTTCCTCATAATCCTTATTGCCAAAATTCATCATGCTTCCCATCAGGTCTTTGAATTCGATCTTGTTCTCGAATATTTTTTTGCTGATCAAAGAATAAGAAGCCAAGCCATGCAATACAAACTCCATTAATAAAGCTGTCTGTGTCTCATTCGCCTGGGAAAAATATTTTTTGACCAATGCATGAAGACCATCTACATGATAGAGTAATAACGATTTGTCTTTATCGGAAGTATTAAAAGAAATGTTGACATTGTTGCCTTTATCAAACCAGGCAATAACAGATTTATACGGATTATCTTCCGGTTTTTCCAGTTGCGATGGTTTGGCGGTGCTCTTCCTTTTCTTTAATGTATCGGGATTAGGAAAGTACTGAATGAATTGTGAGCGTATCGCTTTATCGACGAGGTTCATGGCTACCTGGTAAGGGCCTTCCTGCTCGCCTTCATATACCAATTCCACTTTTCCTGTTATGGACGGAATGATTCCTACCAAATCAGCGATCCAAACCTGCGTATTCTTTTCATTATTTATTATAGCTCTTCTTTCGGCCGCGCTGACAGCATTTTCATAAGCAGAAATGGTAAGCCTTGCACTCACCCCGCTTTTTTTATCAACCAGTTCACTTCCTCTGGCTTCAAAGGCTACTTGTTCTATTAATCGTTTTACCAGGTCACTTACCTTCACTTTTTGTTTTTGATCTTCGCTCAGTTCGGCTTCCTGTTCTGTTATCTCCAGCGCATGTTCCAATGACTTTGGATAATGTGTCAATATCTGGCTTTCAATACGGTCCTTCAAAGGTGTAACGATCGCACCGCGATTGGTATAATCTTCCGGGTTGGCCGTAAAGACAAATAAAATATCGAGCGGCAGTCTCAGTTTGAAACCCCGGATCTGGACATCGCCTTCTTCGAGAATATTAAACAGGGCCACCTGGATCCTGGCCTGCAAATCGGGTAATTCATTGATCACAAAAATCCCGCGGTTACTCCGGGGGATTATACCATAATGCAATACCCGTTCGTCGGCAAAACTTAATTTGAGATTCGCGGCTTTAATCGGGTCGATGTCACCAATAAGATCTGCGACGCTGACGTCAGGGGTAGCTAATTTCTCACCATATCGTTCTGTTCGATGAACCCAATGGATCGGAGTTTCATCACCATGGGCTCCTATCTGATCCAACGCATATTTTGAAATCGGTTTGATAGGGTCATCGTTTATATCACTGCCAGATATAACAGGAATATATTCGTCAAGCAACTCGATCATCTGCCTTGCCATTCTTGTTTTGGCTTGTCCACGCAAACCAAGGAA
>JANWHX010000256.1 GCA_025450235.1 Chitinophagaceae bacterium
AAAGGCAGCAGCAACTCGGGATAGGACAAACGGGATTCTCGGATGCGCGAAAGATACTCTGGCCTATCTCCAGGGATGCCTTAAATAAAGATCCATTATTAATCCAGAATCCTCCTTATTCAGATTAGAACATTCAGCTAAAAAAAGAATTTATGAAAGCAATAGAAATAAAACTAATTCAATATAGCATTGGAATCTGTTTGGTAGCGCTGCTCTTCACAAGTTGCCGTAAATTTTTTGGATTGGAGAATCAACAAGATGTGGATCATCCCACGACAACGATAGATCCTCACATCAATAAATCTGCGTGGCAATATCTGAAAGAACGTGCACTGGGGCCGGCCACTGTGCCGAATGATACGATCTTTAAACGAATGTACCAGGGTATTATCTATTCAGGCATTGATACTGCTGAATACACCAAGCCTAACAGGACATTCATCTTTTATCACAACGATGCTATCCGGAGATTGAGTGGAACAACGGTTCAACCCGATTGTTATTTTGGAAAATATAAGGTAGGTCCGCCACCCGGTGTACCCGCAACCAAATGGGAAGACTACCCGCAGATCCAGGTTAAGAATCACCTGCTTTCTTTAATAGTGGAAGGTGAGCATACATTTGAGAATATAACTCCTGACCCTGAGTTTCAAAAGACACTTATGCCATTGGGTTATGATCCTTTGAACCCGGAAAGCCTTATCGCTTTCAGGGTCCTTAACGACAGGGATTCAAGATTGCGGATCAATGATTTTCCGGGTAGCGATTTTCCTTCGCCTAATCTTGCTACGCCCGGGTTACAGGTCCGCACTGCCGGTATTCTATCTACCAATGGTCCGATACACGTGGTGGACAGGGTAGTTTTTTTCCAGAAACGCTAATTAATTGAAATAACTTTAAATAAATGATCGCAGGATGTTTTAATTCTGCGATCATTTCACTTTTACCTTATATACTTTACATAATAAGGTAAATGAAAATAAAGCTGTTCTGTTTTTTATTGATGTTGATAAGGGGTAATAATGATAAATCTGTGCCGGGTGGTTCGGTAGCCGGCGGACCCCACGTCTTTTGTTAATTTATAAGTATGCAAAGGCTCGTTTTCATTTTGTTTTTATTAATCGTCGGAAAATCCGTTGCGCAGACAACGATCAATGACCCTTATTTGAAATTATGGTATAACAAACCCGCGACCATCTGGGAAGAAGCACTGCCGCTGGGGAATGCCAAAACAGGTGCTATGGTTTTTGGTGGAGTAGCACGGGAAAGAATTCAATTAAATGATAATACGCTATGGTCTGGTGCTCCAAATCCGGGAAATACTCCGGAAGGACCATCTATTTTACCCCAGATACGAAAACAGATCTTTGAAGCCAACTATGATAGTGCCACAGCATTGTGGAGAAAAATGCAGGGCCCTTATTCAGCAAGGTACCTCCCATTGGCTGATCTGGAGTTAGGGTTCCCTGTCTATGATACAATTAGCTCTGCGTATTACCGCGACCTTGATCTGAACAATGCTATTTCATCAGTGAGCTATACGACGATCGCTTCTTACAAGAGAGAATATTTTATGAGCCATCCTGATAAGATAATGGTAATTCGTATTACTGCGGATAGGAAAGGGGCTATTAGTTTCAGCACTGCACTAACGAGTAAACTAAAGTATCAAACTATTGTCGCAGGCAATAATTATTTAATATTGAAAGGCAAAGCCCCCAAATTTGTTGCTAACCGCGAATATGAACCTCAACAGGTAGTATATGAAGACTGGAAGGGTGAAGGAATGAATTTTGAAGTGCATGTGAGAATAGTGGCCGAAGGCGGAACTACAAAGCAGCAAGACGATCACATCGTTGTAACAGAGGCAAATACTGTTACCATTTATCTTTCGGAAGCAACCAGTTTTAATGGATTTAATAAATCACCCGGAAAAGAAGGAAAGGATGCGGCTATTGAAGCAAAGAATAATCTCGATAAAGCATTGCAGAAAAGTTACATTCAACTAAAAGCAGAACATATCAGGGATTATCAAGCCTTGTTCAAAAGAGTTGAATTAAATCTTGGAGTTGATATGCAAAAAGCAAAACAACCCACTGATGATCGGTTGAGACAGTATGCGACTGCTCCGAACGACTATCAGTTACAGACATTGTATTACCAATTTGGAAGATACCTGATGATTGCGTCCTCCCGGCCGGGTTCTCGTCCGACCAATCTGCAGGGTATTTGGAACGATCACGTACAACCTCCATGGGGTAGCAACTATACAACGAACATAAACACCGAAATGAACTACTGGCCGGCGGAAAACACAAATCTTTCCGAATGTCATCAACCTTTGTTCGATTTTATGCAAGAGCTGGCAGTGAACGGTGCTGTTACTGCAAAAACAAATTATAATATTAGTGAAGGATGGGTCACGCATCACAACTCAGACCTCTGGGCAAAGACATCACCACCGGGCGGACAGGGATGGAATGATCCGCGAGCTATGCCACGCTGGAGTTGCTGGCAGATGGCGGGTGCCTGGTTCAGCACACATTTGTGGGAACATTATTTATTTACAGGTGACAGAAAGTTCTTACAGAATGAAGCCTATCCACTAATGAAGGGAGCGGCGCAGTTCCTTTTACATTGGCTGACCGAAGATCCGAAATCCGGATTTTTAGTCACTAACCCATCTACTTCACCGGAGAATACAATTAAGATAAATGGAAAGGAATATCAATTGACAATGGCCAGTACCATGGATATGTCAATTATCCGGGAATTATTTACTGCCGTCATTAAATCAGCTGATATTTTAAAAACAGATACAGCGCTTAAGAACAATTTGGTAGCAGCAAAAAAGAAGTTGTATCCATTTCATATTGGTCAGTACGGGCAGCTCCAGGAATGGTTCAATGACTGGGATGATCCCAATGACAAACATCGGCATTTATCTCATTTATTTGGTTTGTATCCCGGGAGCCAGATCAACTTAAATACAACGGCTGAATTGGCGGCAGCAGCCAAACAATCTTTGATACATCGTGGTGACGTAAGCACCGGCTGGTCCATGGCATGGAAGATTAACTGGTGGGCAAGATTGCGGGACGGAGATCATGCGTATAAGATTTTAAGCGACGCATTTACTTATATTGATCCGCGGGAAAAAAGAGAGACAATGGGAGGTGGTGGAACCTACCCGAATTTATTTGATGCGCATCCACCCTTCCAGATTGATGGAAACTTTGGGGCAACCGCAGGTATTACAGAAATGTTACTGCAAAGCCACGAGGGCGAAATCTCATTATTGCCTGCTTTGCCCGTCACCTGGAAGAACGGCTCAGTGAAAGGAATTAAAGCAAGAGGCAATTTTACCTTAGCCATTAACTGGCAGGATGGAAAATTATCACAGGCAAAAATTTATTCAGCTAATGGAGGTGTCTGCAGAGTCAGTTCATTGCAACCAATCAAAGTCATTAATGTAAAATCTAAACCCGGTCAAGGAGCTAATACAAATAGTTTAAATACCGTCTATGGTAAACCACCTTATCAAAAAAGTGACAAAGCGAAGTTGGTTGAACTGAATATTCCAAAACAGTTTACAATCGATTTTGTCACGGAGAAAGGCAAAACATATACTATTGTGCCTTTGAAATGATAGTTAGGCTAAAGCCGACAGTTCATGAATTATCTTTTGCCACGCCTTTAAAGGCGTGGCATTCAAAAACAAATGAAGCTGGCTTTAGCCAAATTTAGGGGCTAAGTTTTTAGAAATAGGATAATTAACTATGGTATGAACAAAAGTAAATATATAAATGCCCTTTTTGTTTCTTTGGTTTTCTCAATTACTGTTTCTGCGCAGGAATTGAGCTGGACCGAAATTGCCCCGGGGGTCTGGAAAGGAGTGAGTGGCAAACCTGAGAGTTATGATTTGTTAAAAGCATCAGGTTCTGTTCCTAATAAAGAAGCATTATCAAAAATGATAGCAGCGGTGTTCCCGCTTTCTCAAAGTGAAATTGACGCTACGATCAGTGACGGTAAAACCTTTTTACGCTTTCCATTGGAAAGAGAAGAACAGCTTTTTGGGTTTGGATTAAATTTTCAAACCGTACACCAGAGAGGAAAAATACTGGCGCTGCATATGGATCACTACGGCGGAAAGGATAATGGACGCACGCACGCCCCGGTCCCATTTTATGTTTCTACAAAAGGGTACGGTGTGTTTATCAATTCTGCCAGATATATTGATGTATATGCAGGGACCGGAGTTCGTAAAGGCAGTAAGAACGCTCCGGCTGAAAAAGACCGGAATACAGATAAGACCTGGAGTTCACGTCCGTATTCCGATGCAGTTGAGATATTGATTCCAGCTGCAGGAATAGAAGTCTATGTATTTGCCGGGCCTACCCCACTTGATGCAGTGAGAAGGTTTAATTTATTTAATGGTGGCGGTCCGTTGCCACCCCGCTGGGGATTGGGATTTACTCAACGAGTGAAATCATTGTTTACAGCAGACAGCGTAAAAAAGGAAGCAAATGCATTTTTAGAAAAAGGATATCCGTTGGATTTTATCGGATTGGAGCCCGGGTGGCAAAGCAAAGCTTATCCGGGAACATTTGAATGGGATAAAACACGCTTCCCCGAACCTGAAAAATTTGTAAAGGAAATGATCGATAAAAACATCCGGTTGAATTTATGGATCAATCCCTATATATCGAAGCAAGCATCTTTTTATAAAAACATATCGCCTTACACAGCATCGCATACCGTATGGGTGGGAGAAGTTCCCGATTTCAATATTCCTGAAGCAAGAAGGATTTTCTTTGGCCAAATGCAAAAAAACCAGGTGGATATCGGTGTGAGCGGGTATAAGATCGACGAAGTGGATGGATACGATTACTATCTCTGGCCCGATGTAACCACTTTTCCCTCCGGAATAAGTGCAGAGCAAATGAGACAGACGTACGGATTGCTGGCTATGCGATATACAGCGGAACTCTTTCATCAGAAGAATCAACGCACGTATGGATTGGTCAGGGCAAATAACGGAGGCGGTGTATCTCTTCCTTTTGTCATTTATAATGATTACTACAATCATGAAGATTTTATCACGGCGTTGATCAACAGTGGATATTCGGGTGTATTGTGGACGCCTGAGGCAAGAGCTTCGAAAACCGCGGAAGAGTGGTTACGACGATTCCAGACAGTCATTTTTTCACCCATGGCTATGATAAACGCCTGGGCAAGCGGCACCAAGCCCTGGTCATATCCTGAAGTTGCGGAGCAAATAAAACAGTTAGCGTTATTGCGTATGCAGATGATGCCTTACTGGTATACGGAATTTGCGAAATATCATTTTGAAGGAACACCGATCTTCAGGGGAATGAGCCTGGAAGAAGGATTCCGGCAAGAATTTAGAAAAGAGGCAGGTGATACCAATCTTGAAGAAAATCCATATGCAGAAGCAACAAGCAAAGAAATAAAGGATCAGTACATGGCCGGCGAATACTTATTGGTCGCTCCCTTATTCACCGGTCAAAAAACACGCAAGGTTGTTTTACCGAAAGGCAAATGGTATGATTTCTACACCGGTGAATATGCCGGTAATGGTGAAGTGTTGACCGTAACACCTGGCCTGGACAAAATTCCGGTGTATGTAAAAGATGGAGGTATTATACCGATGATGCCGCCAGTGTTGCATGCCCCGAAGGCAGGAGAGAAAGTAGACATAGAGATAAGACACTATGGTGAAAAGCAGGGGCGATATCTATTGTATGATGATGATGGGGAAACATTCAACTATGAAAAAGGTGATTATAG
>JANWHX010000257.1 GCA_025450235.1 Chitinophagaceae bacterium
AAAAGGGAATTTATACAAGACCAGCATAATGAGCATGAGAACTGTTCCTGCACCTGTGGGTGAGCAGGAAAGAATTACTATTCTTGATAGTCTCCGCGGTATTGCGATACTTGGGATATTGCTAATGAATATTCCGAGCTTTGGGTTGCCCGGCGTTGTAGGGCACGACCCGTCGGTTTTAAATGAACACGGCGTTAATTATTCAACCTGGTACCTGATTAACTGGATACCCGAAGGCACGCAACGGGCCATCTTTTCGATGTTGTTTGGTGCCGGAATTGTTTTATTTACAAGCCGGCTTGAAAACAAATTGAACGGAACTCTCCCATTAGATTTTTTTATCCATCGCCAGTTATGGTTAATGGTGTTTTCATTATTTGATGTATTTGTGTTGTTATGGAACGGTGATATATTACTGGATTATGCCTGTCTTGGTTTGATCATGGTCGCATTCAGAAAACTATCCGGTAAAGCATTGCTCATCGGCGCCACTGTTTGTTTTGTGTTTATGCTCGCCCGGGAGAACAGAGATTTTTACCAGGATAAAAAAAGAATATTCCGGGGCGAAGTGGCGGCACAAATAGATACAACGGTAACGAAACTAACCACGAGACAAAAGGAAGAACTGGGGGCAATGAGAGATTTCAAAGAAAGGAATACGCATGAAAGGAAAGTAAAGCGTACGGAAAAAGCGATTCGCCAGGCTACCGGGAATTATGAAGATGTATATGAATATCGCACCGAGAGGTATATTGAAGACATTGTGCCCTATCTCTACTTTGGGATATGGGATGTTTTGTTATTCATGTTTGTGGGAATGGCATTCTTTAAACTTGGCATTCTGACAGGCAAGGCACCCATAAAAGTTTACTTGTGGATGTTTATTGCGGGGGCCGGACTTGGCCTCACATTTTCTTACCTGCGGATTCAGCTTTTTATCGACAATAATTTCAATTGGTTTGACTATACCAAGAATGTGAAGTTTCAGTTTTATGAGCTATCCCGTACCTGCAGGTCAATCGGAATTTTTGGTTTTATCATGCTGCTGTATAAATCGGGATGGTTTAAGTGGCTGTTCGGTTTAATGCGCCCGGTGGGTCAAATGGCGTTCACCAATTATTTGATGCAATCATTATTATGCGGAATGTATTTTAATGGAATAGGGTTAAGCATGTATGGGAAATTAGAGCGCCATGAAATATATTATGTCGTAGGGGTTGTTTGGATACTGCAAATTATATGGAGCCATATCTGGCTTCATTACTTCAGATTTGGCCCGCTGGAATGGGCCTGGCGAAGTTTGACCTATTGGAAAAAACAACCGATGAAAAGAACAGTGCACACTAGCAAGCCGATGAACTAGGATGACAATGCAGGCATATTTTTTTTGAACCACATAGGACATAGAACACAGTAGAAAATCACATAGGTCTATCTGGAACCCGATGCGCTCTGGCTTCTTTCTGGTTCAAATAGAAATTTTGCTGAACCAGCTAGAAGGATTCAGCACAATAGAAAATCACCTGGTCTATGTGGAACTCTATGTGATCTATGTACGGAGCCTGTCCGCCGCGGCGGATGGCTCCATTTTCAGGTTTCAAATATGAGGACAGTCAATAAATTTTAATAAGTCAGCCATCAGTCTTTCACATGACAAACCAACCCACCTCAACACTTGCAGCGCCTGTAAGCCAACAGGAAAGAATTATTATTCTCGATAGCCTTCGCGGTATCGCGATACTCGGAATTCTTCTGATGAATATTCCGGGCTTTGGATTACCCTATCCCGCTATTTTCGATTATTCATTAAGTGAACAAAGCAGTACCAATTATTTTTTCTGGTATGTGTTCGGCCCCGGTGTTTTTGAAGGAAGTCAGCGGGCCATTTTCTCGATGCTGTTCGGTACCGGGACACTTATTTTTGTCAGCCGGCTTGAAAAAAGAACCCCGGGGTTAATGCCTGCGGAACTTTTTCTTCGTCGACAGCTATGGTTATTGGTGTTTGGTTTGTTTAATGCATACGTTCTGCTTTGGTTCTGGGATATTCTTTACTCGTATGCCATTTGCGGTATTGTTCTTTTTCCGTTCCGGCGGTTAAAACCCAGGTATTTATTGATTGCTTCCGGCATATGTCTTTTGCTGATGACAGCGAGGGAAAACCGGAATTTATATAAACAAAAATCTGTTATTACAAAGGGCGAGGTTGTGGCCACAATTGACACCACTAAAGTCAGGCTTACAGATAAACAAAAGGAACAATTGTCTGCAATGGAAGGATTAAAAGAACGCTCAAAGCCTGAATCAAAAAAGAAAAATTATGAAAATGACCGTCGGGCTGTGACAGGCACCTACGCTGAAATTTATGAGTCGCGCAGCAACCGGGCAGAAGAGGGAGAAACGGAAGGAATGTTTCATTTTTTGATCTGGGATGTACTATTGTTCATGTTTTTGGGCATGGCTTTTTTTAAACTTGGAATTTTGCAGGGCGAAGCAAAAACAAAAGTCTATGTGTGGATGACTGTTATCGGCCTCGGAGTGGGACTACCTCTTTCCTACCTGTTTGTCACCAATGATGTCAGTCACCAATTCAATTGGTTTCAAATTACGAAGACGAAAGTTTTTGAATTTTAT
Source organism: Chitinophagaceae bacterium (assembly GCA_025450235.1). Lineage (GTDB taxonomy): Bacteria > Bacteroidota > Bacteroidia > Chitinophagales > Chitinophagaceae > VBAT01. The sequence continues at coordinate 2,632 of JANWHX010000257.1, forward strand.
GAGCTGCAGCGTTTTGTTCATTCCATCGGCATATTCGGCCTTATCATGCTGCTATATAAATCGGGTTGGTTTAACTGGCTTTTTGCTTTGTTAAGACCTGTCGGGCAAATGGCGTTTACCAACTACCTGATGCAGTCATTGATCTGTGGATTTTTCTTTTACGGCATTGGACTGGGGTATTTTGGTAAACTGCAGATATACCAGCTCTATTATGTGGTGGTCATTGTCTGGGTGATTGAAATTATCTGGAGCCATATCTGGTTAAAGTATTTCAAGTTTGGCCCGCTGGAATGGGCATGGAGAAGTTTGACCTATTGGAAAAAACAGCCGATGAAAAAAACGGGGCAGACTAACGATACGATGAACTAGATTGAAAGTGCAACTATAAATATTTTGAACCACATAGTCACATAGCAACATAGGATTTCACATAGAAGCCAATAAATTTTAATAATTCAGCCATCAAGCATTGACATGACAAACCAACCCACCTCAACTCTTGCTGCTCCCGTGAGCGAGCAGGAAAGAATCACTATTCTCGACAGCCTTCGTGGTATTGCTATACTTGGAATACTGCTGATGAATATTCCTGGCTTTGGATTACCCGAAGTACGCACATCAGATCCATCGGTATTAAGTGAAACCGGAGTTAATTATAAAACATGGTTTATTATTGACTGGGCATTTGCCGGAACGCAGCGTGCAATTTTTTCCATGTTGTTTGGTGCCGGTATGGTTCTATTCATTACCCGTCTTGAAAAAAGAACCGAAACAGGTCGGTTGGACGGTATGACGCCGGCTATTTATTTTTTCCGCAGGCAAATGTGGCTATTGGCTTTCGGACTATTCAATGCATTTGTATTGCTATGGTTCTGGGATATTTTATATGCGTATGCGATCTTTGGAATGCTTCTTTTTGTCTTTTATCGCAAATCACCTAAAACGCTATTCATCCTTGCTTTCGTCAGCCTGTTGTTAATGACCGCGAGAGATAACCTGGATCTCTATCGAAGCAAAAAAATCATTAATAAAGGAGAGTTGATTGCGAAGATCGATACTAGTCAAACCAAACTGACACCCTTGCAACAGGAGGATCTGCAGGCAATGAACGGCATGAAGGAAGAATCATCAAAAGAGGCCAAACTAAAAAAATCTGAACAGGAAATTCGTGCTGTCGGGGGCAACTATGCATCATTATACAAAGCACAAAGTGACAAAAGTGTGCATGTGGAGTTATATTATACCTATTTCCTGGCCTGGGACGTTACCTTATTCATGTTCCTTGGGATGGCATTTTTTAAGACCGGTATTTTAACCGGCAAAGCATCCGCAAGAATTTATTGGTTGATGTTTATCGGGGGCCTAGGGCTGGGACTTTTGCTGTCGTATTACAGGCAACAAAATGTCATCAGCAATCATTTCAGCCAGTTCGAGTTCAATAAGAATGTTGCATTCGATTACTACCAGGCGGCAAGAATGCTTCGTTCTCTTGGTTTTTTTGGATTTATTATGTTGCTCTATAAATCAGCAAGGTTTAAATGGTTATTTGCCCTGTTCCGGCCGGTGGGCCAAATGGCTTTTACCAATTACCTGATGCAATCCCTCATTGGCGGTTTGTTCTTTTATGGAATAGGGTTGAATTATTTTGGAAAATTGGAAAGATATGAGCTCTATATTTATACCGGCGTTGTCTGGCTAATTGAAATTATCTGGAGCCATATCTGGTTAAGGTATTTCCGGTTTGGTCCGTTGGAATGGTTATGGAGAAGTTTGACCTATTGGAAAAAACAACCGATGAAAAGAACGGCGTACAGTAACGATACCATGAACTAGAATGCAATGCAAGCATAATTTTTTTGAACCACATAGACACATAGCCACGGTAGAAGGAAACGCATAGGCCTGCCTGCGGGCAGGCAAGTTTCTACGTGAAAACCTACGTTTCTATGTGACTATGTGGTTCCATTCTCAGATTCTTAAATAAGGACAGCAAATAAATTTTAACAAGTTAGCCCTCAAAAATGCCCCAACACATATGAAAATGATGAACCGGTTTATTCTTTCAATTGCTGTCAGCATGATCCTGATTGCCTGTACAGAAAATAAGACACCTGAAAAGGTTTCCACAGCAGTTTTTGATTCATCGTATAAACCTCCTGTATTTACAGACGGCTCAAGAATGGAAAAGATAATGCAGGCTTTCCCGGTGATCGATAAGATCTTCAGGGATTACGCAGATACCAATCATTTTCCCGGTGTCGCGTTCGGCATCGTGGTCGATGGCAAACTGGTATATAAGAACAATTATGGTTATACTGATTTTGAAAAGAAAACTCCTGTTACTTCTTCTTCTCTTTTTCGTATCGCATCGATGAGCAAAAGTTTTGCTGCAATGGCCATATTAAAATTAAGAGACGAAGGGAAACTAAACCTCGACGATCCGGCATATCGCTATATTCCCGAATTGAGAAACATTAAGTACCCAACTGCTGATGCACCGGCTATTACTGTGCGTCATTTATTATCGCATGGGGCCGGCTTCCCGGAAGATAATCCATGGGGCGACCGTCAGCTTGCCGACAGTGATAAAGACCTGATGGAGTTCCTGGCTAAACAAATTTCCTTTTCCAATCCCCCGGGTATCGCATATGAATACAGTAATCTTGGTTTCGCCTTGCTGGGAAAAATTATTACCATCGTCTCGGGTATGCCATACCAGCAATACATAAAAAAGAATATCTGGGAACCCCTGGGCATGAATACCGCAACCTATGAATTTCGGGATGTTGTGCCGGAGAAACTGGCTCACGGTTATCGCTGGCTAAATGAAAAATGGAATGAAGAACAATTGCTTGGTGATACTGCGGATGGCTCGTGGGGCGCAATGGGTGCGATGATAAGTTCAATTGACGAGTTTGCCAACTATGTCGGTTTTCATCTTTCGGCATGGCCGCCAAATAATGCAAAAGATGATGGTCCCGTAAGCAGGGGCTCGGTAAGGGAAATGCATCATCCCTGGCGATTAATTGGAATGAATCCAGCTTTTACATATCCAAATGGACGGGTTTGCGCAGCCGCAACCGCATATTGTTATGGATTGAACTGGTTGCGTGATTGCAATGGGCATGTTTTTATTGGCCATAGCGGAGGGCTTCCGGGTTTTGGAAGCAATTGGCGGATTATGCCTGATTATGGGATCGGTATCGTATCATTTGCTAATCGCACGTATGCACCAATGTCTGTTGTTAATTTGCAGGTATTGGATACATTGATAACAATTGCAGGCTTACAACCCAGGCAACTTCCTCCATCAGCTATCCTGGAAAAAAGAAAACAAGAATTACTTAAACTATTACCTGATTGGAACATCGCAGAACAGAGGGACATCTTTGCTGAAAACTTTTTCCCTGATTACCCTCTCGATACTCTGAAAAAATATGCAAGGGCCCTTTATACAAAGGCCGGTAAAATAATTTCCGTAAAAGAAGTTAAGCCGGAGAATCAATTGCGTGGTTCATTTATTATTCAAGGAGAGAAAACAGACATTGAAATTTCTTTTACGCTTTCGCCGGAAAATCCTCCGCTCATTCAGGAATATCATATCAGGGAGGTGCCCAAAAAATAAGTTATTTCTTATTCTCTACAAAGTACATATCTACCAAGCCCTTGTTTTTTGTTTCAATGCGCCCCCGGTGTGTGCAGTTGTACCGGTGCTTTATCAACTCATACGTTGTTCCTGAAATATTTATTTTATTCTCTTCGCCATTTTGTTGCATCCGGGCTGCTGTATTTACTGCATCTCCCCATATGTCATACTCAAATTTCTTTGAACCGACTACTCCGGCTACAAGTGGTCCTGAGTGAATACCAATCCTTAGGGTAAAACAAAACTTTCCTTCCGCTTTTCTCTTCTTTGACAATTCATCAACCATCCGCAAAAAATCAAAAGCAGTTTCTACCACTTGTACCGGGTTTTTTGTATTTGGAACCGGCAGGCCCCCAGCGCAGAGATAAGCATCTCCAACTGTTTTTATTTTTTCTACATGATGATTGTCAACTATACTGTCAAACCCGGTAAAGTATTCATCAATAGCTGTAACCAATTCTTCCGGTGGTAATTTTTCAGCGATAAGGGTAAAATCTTTAAAGTCGGCAAACATCACTGTTACGAGGTCATAGCTTTTTGCGGTCGTTCTGCCGGTTTGCTTCAATTCATCCATTACTTCGGATGGCAGAATATTTAGTAACAATTCTTCCGATTTCTTCCTCTCTTGCTCAATTGCCTTATTTTTTTCATCCAGTACATTTAATGAACGGATATACGCGTTTTCCATTACATATGACACAACAAAAATAATAACGATCAGACCGCTATGGCTTGTGATTAACAGTGTATGAACATAGTCTGGATTAATTTCTAATTTAAACGGAAAACCATTATGGTGTAGGACGCCAACTGTAATGGCCGTGACAACACAGATGATCATCCAAATAAGAGCAGAGCGAAGAGTTGTGATAAGTATCGCTATTACCGGTACGACCGCCAGCCATGGCAGCGTACCTGAATACAGGCCGCCACACCAATAGATTTCATACAGGTTTGACGTATAGAACAATAAAGTAAACAGGTTACCGCAGACAGGCATGGACACCCCAATCTTCAGGAGAAACACCAATGATAAAAAGAGAAGACTGTAAGTTCCAATTTGAACAGCTACGTGCGGCATTTCAAACATGATATTGTTGCCCACGTAAAAAAGAGCAAAAAGAAAAGTAATAATCACCGTATTAACAAAGATCCTTGCCTTGCGAAATACCTCTTCATCTGCCATTAACCTGGAAGGAATAAAATAATTATAGAGCCGTTGTGATAGCTTTTTCATTTTTCAACGGATAGCGAAAGTTTATTTTTTAATTTTTTGTACAGGAGAATAATATAAAGAATGTCGAAAGCCGCCACCGAAAAATACATTACTGTAAGGAAATTATTTGAAGGATATTTTGTAAAGAACATCACACTGATAATACCTGTTCCCAAAAATTTACTCCAGGCAGTGACCCGTGAATACCAGTTGAAGCCCGGTATGAAAAGCAAATACAAGAACGAAATAGACATTACAAGATTAATGATATACCCGGTTATCGGAGCCATCGGCAGATCGTATTGGATCATATAGGTACATTGGGATAAAAAGGAGATAATTATGCCGGTAATAATAAAATAATGGGCATGCTTTCTGAAAAAATCAATCCGCATTTGTTTATACCCGTAACGGAATAATGAATAGAAAATAAAAATATCACAAAACATCCATGCCCAATAGGCTGCAACCAGCAACTTTCCCATGTCAGGAACAAAGAAAAAACAGGCAGCTATTTCCCAGCCGAAATTCAGGATAACGGCCGCAGCGGGTATATTGACGATCTTCTTGTTTCGAATATCTATCAGTGTGTCAATATAGCATAGCAACCATAATAGGGAGCCGATAAAGAAAAGGACCACCTGCCACCAATGGTAATTGCTTAAGTCAATCCACGGGTGCGATGTTCTTACATATTCCCAGATCGTCATATCGAAAGAATTTAAGCTTAGAAATGTCGTATTGTTTCAATACAGATTAACGTTTGGATGAAAACAGTTTTCTGAAAAAATTGACAATAGCGATAAGGATTTTCATCCACCAGGGCTCATAAGATTGCCAGGGTAAACCTTTTTTATATCTTTTTTCATCATGTTTTCTGAATCCAGCCAACAAGCCAGGCTCATGCAGGTTCCAGAGCTCACATAAAGAAGCTTTACTCCCTGAACAACTAAGAATACTATTAACTGCTCTGCGGCCCGC
>JANWHX010000258.1 GCA_025450235.1 Chitinophagaceae bacterium
AAACATCCATATGCGAATATTAAAGCCAACGCGTATGATATGGTATTGAATGGAAATGAAGTTGGCGGAGGCTCTATAAGAATATATCAACGGGAGTTGCAGGAAAAGATGTTTGCAGCGCTTGGAATGGATAAAGAAGAGCAACAACATAAGTTTGGGTTCTTATTGGGGGCATTTGAATTTGGTGCGCCGCCGCACGGCGGTATTGCATTTGGCTTTGACCGTCTCTGCGCAATACTTGGAGGTAGCGAAAGCATTCGCGACTTCATCGCTTTTCCAAAAAATAATGCCGGGCGGGATGTGATGTTGGACGCCCCATCAACTATCGATAAGAAGCAATTGGAAGAACTTCAGATAAAGCTGAACCTGAAATAATGCCGGCGAAATGGAAAATATTCCTTGTCTTGAATTTTGTTTTCTAAAAATAACTGTACAATGCCGGTTAGGTGGATTTTATTCAGGGTCGTGTGTATAATACAAATGCTGATCGCCTCGGTGTTTATGATCATGGGTGTTATTCGACTGATTGGAGATCCCGGCTTTTCCGCGTTTATCGCAGTAGCACTTTTCCTCGTTATTTTTCTCCAAACGGTCCTCGCGATTAACATTCTCAATAATAACTATCCAAATGTTCCTGTCACCGGTATCCAAAAAACAAATTTTAACCGGTTGTTCTTACTCAACTTTTTTTTCCTGGTATTCCTCTTCGGGATGATTTTTGCCGAATACAGGGAATTGAATGACGTATCATCATTTATTGACAGGCCGCTATTCAAACTTCCTTTTGAAATGTTTATTTCAATCGTCTCCGACCTGGTCGTGCTGATCTTCCAGTTTATTATTTTATATGGACTATACGTTCTGAGGCGGGAACTGTATTTCAACTTTATGAAAAAAGAATTTGAATTTGAAAAAGATCAGGAACTGTGATAGGTTTCTCTCTTGCCTTTCTGCCAGCGATAAAAAATATAAACACCCCCGATAAAAAGAATAAACGCCATAATCCTGAAAAAATTCTTTTGCATAAAGGATTCCTTGTCTTCGCCGGCAACTATTTTATTCCTGCAAAGTGTTTCATAATAATCTAACTGAGGATAATTACTGTTAAGTTTTTTTACATCGTCAAACCTCTTCAGGGCTTTATTATAAAATGCTTCATAGAAAAAATTCAGGCCCTCATTATATAGTGCAGAAGCCAGGCTTTGCTTTGGCAATACCTGGGCTGAATCGAGGTATGATTTTATAACTGATACAGGAATGGCAAAATTGTATCCGGACGCGAGGGTGCCCGTGTTTTGTTCAAGGCTTCCGAAGGTGGCCAACCCGATCACTTCCCCTTCCTCATTGCATACAGGGCTGCCACTGCTACCGTGGGATATCATTGCATCCATTTGGATCACCGGCCACCCGCCGATTGACTGCTTAATGGCACTTATGATTCCAACGGTCAGCGTGGGATCGGAAGTTGACTCCGCGGCGAGAAATACATTTGAAGTGGCAGGTTCAGGGTAACCATACACTAATACCCGCTCTCCAACCCGCACGACCGAATCAACAGTAACCCGCAGTGTAGGAAGATCTTTTACATCTTCGAGTTTCAATATCGCCACATCTTTGCCAGGCATAGCCTTTCCTTTGATCACCAATATTGCCTGTTTTTTTATTCTGAATGCCTTATCATCTCCATTATCTGCCCGGTAAATAATATAAATGTCCTTCTTCAGGTTGAATAAGATCATCGAAGAAACCTGGGAATAAATAAGACTATAAGAGTTGTATAACAAATTCCGCTGTTCCCCGGTAAGCGTCATTGCCCATGACAACTGCAATGCACTAATATTTGCATCCGTTACTTCCTGGAACGTAGATTGAATAAATTTTTGACGGATAAATGCACTATCCCTGTCGATAACATGGCAGTTCGTGAGAAAATAGCCATCACCGGTAATAAAAAAACCTGTTCCCTCGGATACGATCCGGTGTTGTTGTCTCAAATATTCTGTGGTGGCCGAAAAGAAACGAAAAGGATTGCGGTATAAGGCTTTCACGACAATATCCAGTTTCTGGCTGGCCGACAACATCGCGCCGGTGGTATCGAGTTTTTTTACCGAATCCACCAGTTGCCTGAACCTTTTTTCATTTATCTCAACTTTGTTCACGTACACGGTAGCTGAAAATACCGTTTGCACCATCGCTACTCCGGGAGCATTGATCGCATAATTATGCTCTGCAGACAAAGGCTGGGCAGCACAAGGTTCCCGTTGCAACAGAAATGAAAATATTCCTGCAATGCCAATATTTATTCCGGTGCATCTCATAGCAAACAATCCTTCAAAATACTCAAAAAACCCGTTTTATTGCCGCAATATCTTTTTTCTAAAATAATTTCTGAAATACGTGCTGTTAAAAAGAAGAGGAAAGCGTCGCCATGATAATTCAGACAGCCGCATTTTCTGTATTTTGCTTCAAACTCTGGATATGAAGTCTCTCCTTCCGACGCTGTTTCTCATTTTAATCATGAGTTGCCAGAAAGAAACGGATGAAGGCAATATCAATAATACCGTGCCGGAACAAACTTACCTGAATGTAGCCTATGGCGCCGATGCCCGCCAAAAGATGGATGTTTACCTGCCTGCCGGAAGAAGCACCCCGACTACCAAAGCAATCATATTGATACATGGAGGCGCATGGTCAACCGGTGATAAAACAGACTTTACCGCCTACGTGGATACGCTCAGGAAAAGGCAACCCGACTATGCGATATTTAATATTAACTACAGGCTTGCCAGTGCTGCCGCAAATATTTTTCCCACGCAGGAAAATGATGTAAAAGCCGCTTTTGATTTTGTGGTAAGCAAGACGAATGAGTATAAGATCGCTCAAAAAATCGTATTGCTTGGGGCCAGTGCCGGCGCACACCTTGCTTTATTGCAGGGTTATAAAAATACTTTACCGGTTAAAGCAAAGGCAATCATTGATTTTTTTGGTCCGGCTGATATGGTTGATTTTTATACGCATCCATCAGACGCCAGCTTCCTGCCCATTTTACAAACACTTCTTGGCGGTACCCCGACCTCCAACCCAACTATGTACCAGCAATCAGGTCCCATCAATTTTGTAAACGCGCAAAGTCCGCCAACAATCATTTTCCAGGGTGGCGTTGACCCGCTTGTCCCGGTAAGTCAATCAGCGGCCCTGAATGCTAAACTTCAGACAATGGGTGTTGTGCATCAATATGTGTTATACCCCACTGAAGGTCATGGATGGATAGGTCCCAATCTCACTCATTCATTCAACGCTATACAGGCTTTTTTAGCGGCCAATGTAAATTAGGTCAAAAGGAAAAAATCAAAATCCAAGAGCGGGTAGTATCTCAGTTTGAAAGTGACCGTCTTAATTCCTGAAGGGATGCCACGGATGCACGGAACATCTATGTAAGATTTTATTCCGTGCATCCATGGCAAAATTCAAACTGATGCGCCACTCAAAAGCGCCAGGCTCCTGCTGCTCCTTAATTATGTTGTCCCTGTCTTTTGAAGTCTACCCTGAAGAAATCAAAGGTCATCCTTTATTAGTTTTTACTTTTTACCTTTTACTTCTTATATTCGATTACGCGGTTGCTTACACATGATCATGTGTGAAGCAACTTTTTTATTTATCAATATCAAGTATGACCGGTCAGCAATTATTTGAACAATACGAAACGTATCCTGGCACCTGGGATGAGATGTGTTCAGATCAAACCATACGGTCTCAATACCAACAGGTGTTTAATGACATAAGCCGGCTTCCCGGTAAAACATTACAACAGAAAGATAAACTGGCCAGTGAGCTTTTCATGAACCAGGGTATCACCTTTACAGTCTACAGTGATGATGCCGGCATTGAAAGGATTTTTCCATTTGACATTATACCACGTATCCTCACGAGTGCCGAATGGGATCACATTCAAAAAGGCATAACACAGCGGCTACGTGCATTGAATCTCTTTCTGAAAGATATTTATTCAAGCCAGCAAATAATAAAAGATAAGATCATTCCCGCTGAGCTGATCGCTTCCTGCGCGCATTATACGCGGGAAGTGTTTGGCATCAAAGTGCCCCACGATTTATATATTCATATCTCGGGAATTGACCTGATACGCGGGCAGGATGGAACTTTTTATATCCTGGAAGATAATTTAAGAACCCCTTCGGGTGTGTCGTATATGCTCGAAAACCGGGAAGTAACAAAAAGGATTTTCCCGGGGATGCTTGCTGACAGTCGTGTTCGAATGATCAACAATTATCCATTGTTGCTCCAGGAAATATTGGCAAGCCTCGCTCCGCAAATAGCAAACGCCTGTGTTGTGTTACTTACTCCCGGCGTTTTTAATTCGGCTTATTTCGAACATACATTCCTTTCAAGACAGATGGGAATTCCATTGGTGGAAGGTCGCGACCTGTTAGTTAACAATCATAAAGTGTACATGAAAACAACGACCGGCCTGCAGCAGGTACATGTTATTTACAGGCGGATAGATGATGATTTTTTAGATCCTCTTGCATTCAGGCCGGATAGCGCATTAGGTATTCCGGGATTGATGAGCGCCTATAGAAAAGGTAATGTAGCGATCGCTAACGCCGTAGGAAACGGGGTAGCGGATGATAAAGCCGTGTATGCGTATGTACCCGCCATGATCCGGTATTATATGAATGAAGAGCCAATCTTGCCAAATGTTCCGACCTATGGACTGGAAGATGCAGAAGCAAGAGATTATGTATTTAATAACATTGAGAATATGGTCATCAAAAGAACGAATCAATCCGGCGGTTATGGCATGGTGATGGGAAATAAGGCAAGTGAAAAGGAATTAATGGAGGTAAAAAAAGCAATTAAAGAAACACCAAGAGAGTTCATCGCACAGCCCATCATCAAGCTATCAACTGTGCCCTGCTTTATTGATGGAAAATTGCAACCGCGTCATGTTGATCTCCGGCCCTATGCTTTGTGCGGTCCAAACGGAATAAGAATAGTGCCGGGAGGATTAACAAGGGTTGCCCTGAGAGAAGGATCATTAGTGGTCAATTCATCGCAGGGAGGAGGCAGTAAGGACACGTGGGTGGTAGATTTATGAGTTTCAAAAGTTCCAAAGGTTCGAAGGGTTTAAGGGGTTTTGCAACTTCTTAAACTTTTTAAACTTCTTAACCCTGTTCAACTTTATGCTTAGTAGAATCGCTGACTCCCTTTTCTGGCTAAACCGTTATATGGAACGGAGCGACTGCATGATGCGTGTTATCCGCACCAACTATATCTTGTCATTTGATATTGGCAATTCCAACGATTTTTCCTGGAAAGATGTGGCCACAACTTTTTCACTGTCGCCCGAAGGTATACCGGATGAAAAAGTAAAAGACACTGCCTCTGCACTTAAATTCCTGGTCGCCGATACTAAGAACCTGAATTCACTTAAAGTGATCATTACAAAAGCGAGAGAGAATGCAAGGGGGGTACAGGATAATATTACTAAAGAAGTGTGGGAACATGTAAATGCCGTATATCTTATCGCTAATGCGCCAGACCTGGAAAAACAACTTGCCGGTTCCCGGGCTCTTGAGCTGATCGACCTGCTTGATCAAAACTCGACCTTATACTATGGGGTCACAGATAGCACGATGCCAAGGGGCCAGGGATGGAGTTTCATGAATCTCGGCAAGTTCATTGAACGATGCCTCCTGAGCATAGAAACATCGTCTATCCATCTTACCAAGATCGATCACCAGCTGGACAAAGCACAGGATATTCTATTTTGGAGAAACCTGCTTCTTTCTTTATCAGGTTATGAGCTGTATTTAAAAACGTATACCCGTGGCCAGCACACCCTCAACGTCGTTGACCATGTAATATTCAACAAAAATTTTCCCAGGTCCCTGATCTATTCCCTTGAACGGATCGGCCGCTATCTAACTGACATAGTGGAAGACACAAAAATGGAAGGTAGCGAGAGCCTGCAAAAAACTTTTGGCCGTATATACAGTAAGGTAGAATTTGCAGATATGAATATGATAAAGAAAATTGGATTACCGCAGTTCTTACACTCATTGCGATATGACCTGGCGGAATTTTCCAACCAGCTGACAAGGACCTATTTTTCGTATGCTTAACAAAAACTAATCAATGCCCGTTTTCAATATCCATCACGTTACCAAATACGAATACGACCGGCCTGTAAAAGAAAGTGTGAACGAAATAAGAATCTATCCTTACGCCTCCAATGACCAGGAAGTTTTATTTCATCAGTTGAACGTAACCGATAACCCGGATGTCTTACAGATCAATGATTACTGGGGAAACCGGGCAGGCATGTTTAACCTGATGCCAGCACATAAATCCATGGTGATAGAAAGCAAGTTGATCGTTCGTACTCTTGGCAAAGCAGAAAAACCGAATAACAAGGGAGGATTTGATGCTCTTAGAAATGACGTCAGCAATAATCTTGCACTCCTTGAGCTTTCTTTTTTACAGGAAATTGAGATCCGGGAAGAGATAAAACAATTAGCCAATGAGATCCATGACCCCCGTAATTCTATAATGGAAACGGTGGACCGTTGCAGCCAATATATTTTTGCCAACTTCCAATATATTAAAGGCATTACCACTATTGAAACTACTGTAGCGGAAATTCTGGGCCACCGGTCGGGTGTATGCCAGGACTTCGCACATGTAATGCTTGAAATACTGCGCAACTTTCAAATCCCGAGCCGCTATGTGAGCGGATATATTTGTCCCAATAAAAATGGTATGCGGGGTGAAGGAGCCACTCATGCCTGGGTGGAAGCATGGATACCGGGAACCGGATGGACCGGTATTGATCCTACCAATAATGTGTGGGTCACTAATCATCACGTAAGACTTGCTGTGGGCCGCAACTTTAAGGATTGTTCGCCGATAAAAGGAACCTTCAAAGGTCTCGCCCGTCAATCCCTTTCTGTTTTTGTTTCCGTTGGCTATGAAGACGGGAATACGTTTGAAGACCTGACAAACGTGAAACTCCAAACGCAGGAAGGGGTGAATGACCTGCCGGAGATATTGGAGAGTTTTGCGGGACAACAGCAACAGTGATGAGTCGGGAGTCAGGAGTAAGGAGTCGATAGTCGATAGTCTATAGTCTATAGTCACAATCTGCTTAATTGATCTTTTTGTTGTTGATTGGACTTTATCAGACCCTGAAAGAATTTCATTTCCGAACTTTGCAAATCAATAAGCACGGACTGCCGACTGCCGACTGCCGACTGCCGACTGCCGACCGCCGACTGATAACTGACAAACTAATATGATTCCATTAGCAGAACGAATTCGCCCCAAATCATTGGAGGAACTGGAAGGTCAGCAGCACCTGGCCGGGAAGGGAAGTATTTTGAGAACTTCCATCGAAAATGGAAAGATTCATTCTATGATCCTATGGGGTCCTCCTGGCACAGGCAAGACAACGATAGCCAATATTATCGCCCACACACTCAATGTTCCCTTTTTTACGTTGAGCGCAATAAGCTCGGGTGTAAAAGAAGTGCGGGAAGTAATAGAACAATCCAAAACAAGACCTGGTTCTATTTTATTTATCGATGAAATTCATCGCTTCAACAAAGGACAACAGGATGCCTTGCTTGGCGCGGTGGAAAAAGGTATCATCACGTTGATTGGCGCCACCACAGAGAATCCTTCGTTTGAAGTGATCAGCGCCCTGTTAAGTCGTTGCCAGGTATACGTATTAAAACCTTTGAATGAAGAAGATCTTATTCATCTTTTACAAACAGCTATTGAAAAGGATGAAATATTAAAAAAGAAGAAAATAGAATTAAAAGAAACAGCTGCGCTGATCAACATATCAGGAGGTGACGCGAGAAAGTTGTTGAACTTGCTGGAGATTGTTGTAGAGACGGCCCCCCCACCCCCCCAAGGGGGAGCCTCCCCAAACCCCTCCGAAGGAGGGGCTTTAAGCTCGTCAAAGAACAGGAAGTCTTCATTGGTTTCGGAGACTTCTCTAATCCCCCCTTCGGGGGGTGGGGGGGCTGTCGTCATCACCGATGAATTAGTAATGGATATTGCCCAAAAGAAAATTGCTTTATACGACAAAAGCGGCGAGCAGCATTATGATATTATTTCGGCATTTATAAAATCACTCCGCGGCAGTGATCCAA
>JANWHX010000259.1 GCA_025450235.1 Chitinophagaceae bacterium
CGGGTGTACTCGTGTCTATGCTGAATGAAGTAGTACCTGATGAATACGTCTCCGTATTTGCCGGAATGGAAAAAGAAGCGGTTGAGCATTTCAGGACCAGGTACCTTGAAGGCATAACACCTTCTTCACCCAATATTGCAATGTTTAAAAATGGTAAGCTGGTTCATATACTGCAACGTTACCAGGTAGAAGGCAAAACAGCATGGGACATTGCAAAAGAACTAACTTTTGAATACGACAAGGTTTGTACTAAAACGAATACTCCGGAAGAAAGAAGTAGCATTAAAAATTATATCGAAAAAAAGTATCAGGTCAATATTGACTGATGCATAAGTTAGCTATATGAAAATAACCGCCCAGGAAGAATATGGTCTGCGAATATTGATTCGCATTGCGGCTTGCCGCACAGCAGACGGAATGAGCATTCCGCAGTTGAGTGAAGCGGAAGGCATCACGCCTCACTATGTTGCCAAGCTTACCCGTGTGCTTCGTATGGAAGGATTTATCAACAGTACACCTGGAAATAAAGGCGGATATATTTTGACAAAGCCGGCAAAGGAAATTGTTATACGAAACGTATTGAAAGCCCTCGGTGGTACTATGTTCAACAACGAGTTTTGCGGAAGCCATGCCGGCGCATTGAACCTGTGTACCAATTCGGTAGATTGTTCCGCACGTTCTCTTTGGAAAATGGTTCAATTCACGGTGGATAATTTGCTGGATAAAATCACTCTTTACGACCTGGTAACGACTGAGAATGAGTCTGCAAAGATCTTAAATCATTTACTCGACCAAAATGCCGTTACCTTAAAAACCGGTACGTCCATTTTATAAGAAATATATTTCGCCCCGGGCCTGCAAAGGCATTTTCAAATAAGCTTGTCGGTAAAGGGGAATCAAGATCATCAGACGCATCTGGTGTATTTCCCTGCGACCACACCAGGTAAAGTTCAGAGCCTCTCCTGTACTCCCAGCGAACCACAAAGTTCGAACGGAACTGGACAAAATTAAAATCAGGTTTACCGAAACTATAATCTGTTATCCCATCGTGAGTCTCGTCGATAAGGTAACTTTCGCTGTTAGCGTCGAAACTGATCTCGTTTGAAGTAAATATATGGAAGCGATCGTCGAACTGTTTTGCCATAGGGTCCGATACATAACCAAAATTGCTGTAGAGAGGCCGGGTGATATAAGGTTGACCATAATATTGTAAGGTCAGATCCGGAGTGATGTTATAGTTGATCCTTGCTACAAAACGCAGTGTCTTTTGTGTCACGGAACTCACTATCGAACGGGTAGAGTTGTCATAGGTGATATTCTCTACGAACTGGTCCTGTCTGCGCCAGTAATATGAATAGTTTCCGCTGAGACTGACATTTAGCGCATTTAACGGTTGAAATGTTATTTGAAGGTTGACATTGCGGCTCCTGACGGTATTTTCAAATCCCCAAAACCCTCCGAGGTTTAAGTTGCCGTACACTTTCTTTCTTTGATCACTTGTGAGGTATGCGTTGGGTCCCACGCCAATGGGTCGGCGCATGGAAGAAGCTCCTCTTAATGCATTGTTGGATATTTCGAATGGGTTATAAGAAAAGCCCATCCCCGTCTGCCAGTTACTCTTAAATGTGCCATGCGCGTTAAAATTCAAAAAATCAAAAAGAAATCTGCCGCTGCCATCCCATTTAGCCCAATGGTTGATATTTAATCTTGCTGTGCGGAAAACCGAAAATGGTCGTTGAAATTGTAAACCTGCCCAGGTAAATTGGTTGATTTCATTTGCAGTCAGCATAAAACCAATATCATTCACTTCCAGTTGCGGCGAACGATAGGTGAGACCCGTCTCAAATTTGAAGACCTGACCATGTTTACCGGTCTTGCCACCTGCTTTTCCAAAACGAACAGTACCACCCGTACCAGTCAGCGAAGTACGAGTATCGTCCACCGAAACTTCTTTAGCGTCGGGACGCTGGAATAAATGCTCAAAAGCTGTTTGCGTTTTTAGTATCGCTTCCTTGGTACCATTTACATGACTGAATATAACATTACCGCGGACATACCAGGTCCTGTTTTTCCAAAAGCGTACAAAATCCAGACCGCCGGAATAGGCATTGCGATGAAGAATATCACTTAAACCTTTTTCCCGGTTGACGCCTGTGAGGATGCCTCCGATGATCGTGTTTCCGTCTTTAGAGTCTTTTTGTAATCTCGCCACAGCAAAATTGGTCAGCGGTTCTACTACTTCCTCTCTTTTTTGTCCATTATATTCAATTGTCGCCATCTCTCGTTGAGTAACACTTTCCAATATTCCAATACTTAATCCATTTTTCGTTTTGCCGCTGAATTTTGCTGCACCCAGTATAGATGTGTTCTGAGGAACCCTTACAAATTCATTTGGACCGATATTAGGATATGCATGCGGAGTGCCGCCAATACGGCGCGAATAAAATAAAAGATCAGCATCGTAGTCGCCGCCCAGCTGAGAACCGGTGAGCTGGTAATTAAAAATATTCCGGCTTTCAATAAAGAATGGTCTTTGTTCGGGAAAGAAGTTCTGGTAACCATCGATACGAACTTGTGAAGGATCGGCCTCTACCTGCCCGAAATCCGGGTTGACCGTAAAATCAAGAATAAGATCATTGGTTATAGCCAACTTGCCGTCTACGCCGGCTGACAGTTTCTTATCAAATCCTTTTGCAAACGGATTACCTGGTTCTTTTTTATACGTATCGGCCTGGACGGTGACGTAAGGGGCGATCTCAATTTGCTTATGCATAGGAATGTCTTTTAATCCATGCAATTCGCCAAAGCGGCTGACCCATACACCTGAGTTCTGAGGAATATGTTGCCAGAAAGAACGTTCTTCTTTTCTAAACAAGCGCCTTGTCACCTGGAAGCCCCACACTTTGTTTGCTTCATTGCCATATCGCAATTGACTCAACGGGATTTTTATCTCGGCTGTCCAGCCCTTATCAGTAACATTTGTTTTTGAATACCAGATCGGGTTCCAGTTGGTGTCCCAGTTAGTTCCATCGTTGGACACAAATTCATCACCACGGACCCCGGAGGCAGAAATTGTAAAAGAAAAGGCAGTCCGGAGATCATGATAGCTGTCGATATTTATTTCGATCCAGTCGCCGGGAAACTGGTCCCGCCGGCTCATTCTTCTAATAACGGAATCAGCCGAAACATCATGACATTGATAGGCGATATAAAGGAATTTATCGTCGTAGATGATTTTGAAATTGCTGGGTTGCGAAGGGGGTTTTCCCTCGTTAGGCATCCATTGAATAAAATCACCTCCCCATTCAACTATATTCCAGGCATCCTCATTGGGTATGCCATCGAGATTGATAGTGCCTTGTAATCTTTGAGTAAAATATTTCTTTCTGAGAAAAGAGGAGTCAGACGGATTAGCTTTTGCGCCAAATATAAAAAGAACCAGCATCGCCACTAAAAAGCAGGGTTTTCTCATGCGGCAATAATACCGGCTGTTTTGTGAATAGAAAATGTAAAATTTAACAGCGGTAATTTTTACAATATATACGGCGGGAAGGAATAATATATTGACTATCCGGATATAGCAGCCTGGTAATGGAACCACATAGGCACATAGAAACATAGGATTTCACATAGAAAATCTGCCTATTCGTTTTCCCGAAGCTATGGCGTAGGCGCTCTGCAGGCAAGCTTATGTCGTTCAAATCAATTCCCTGTTCCTATATCAGCATAGTAATTGAGTATATTAAAAAAACTTGCCTGCTGTTAACAAAACAACAGCAGGCAATCATGTAATTCAATCAAAATTATTTTATCGAAACGGGGACTTGCAAATTTTCCCAGTAAAGCGCAAATCCATTAACATTCACCATATAAGTCAGCCTTTCATTAAACTCAGTTGATATTTCTGGTTTTACTGTTACGCGCAGTACATCTTTGGCAGGATCTTGAGTGGTTGCTCCCGATCCATCAGTCTTGATTCCCCATTGTCCGATCGCTGAATTAAAAATAATGATCCATTCATTCTCCCCGGGTATAGCATATAAACTATAATTTCCGGCTGGCAATGATTTACCTTCTACCAAAATGGCCCTGTCTGTTGTAAATAACGTGGCTTCGTTGGCACCTGCTCTCCAGACTTTATCATAGGGCACAAGACCACCCCAGATCTTTCTTCCTTTTACAGCCGGGCTGCTGTATTTAATAATGATCGTAGCTCCGTTCACTTTCCCGTAAGTCGTCGCCGGCGGACTTTGCCTTGCGTTTTGCGCCCAAGTGATTGATGACAGGAATATGCCTGTCAATGCCAAAACAAATCCTTTTATCAGTATTGTTTTTTTCATAGCATTAAATAGTTTAAGAATTAATGAAGATCGCCGGGAAGATAAAGTTAGGGCATTTGACCGGCGGGGACCGAACGAGAATTATGGAGAGGGTCTATACTATTTGAGGTTCAGAAAGATGCCTGATTATCTTTAATTTTCCCAATAGATATATAATAGGGTAACAAAGATCGAACTCCCCTTTCTTAGAAGCAAAATTGCTCCTGGAAGGAAATATATGATGATTATTATGATAACCTTCTCCCAGCATCAGCCAGTCAATCTTAAAAAGATTCCTGGATGTATTATTAGCCAGGTAATTGACACGACCATACTTGTGGGCAAACCAATTGATAATTAGCCCGTGCAAGGGGCCCATAGCGATATGAAGTGGCAGTAATAAGAGGAACCAGAAAGACGGTGCAAATTCAATGTACAACCAGGCATAAACACCAACCCACAATAACCTTGAGAGTGTCGAATTACCCCATATATCAAGCCCTTTCCATTCCGGCATATTTTTAGTGAACCGGGCTTCTACAGGATAGCTGCCTCTTTGAATATTGTGATATATATTTCTTGTCCGCCACATCATCGCAAACAGGTTTTTGTCATATGAAGGGGAGTGCGGATCACGGTCGGTATCGGTGTAAGCATGATGCATACGGTGCATGATGCCATAAGCTTTCGGGCTCATAAAAGATGAACCCTGGGTAATATAAGAAAAGAGATAAAAAACTTTTTCCCAAAACCGGCTCATCGTAAATGCCCGGTGTGAAGAATAACGGTGCTGAAAAAATGTCTGGGAAAATAAAGACAGGTACCAGTGGCCGATAAAAAAAATAATAACGAATAGCAAAACTAATAGTATAAAAAGTAAACAAATAGCAGCTGGAATGAGTTCCAGCAGTACAGTAGTGAATTCCCCTATCTTGCCGTTTTAAAAAAAGAGTTTGCATTTCAGCAAACTCCTTTTAATGTGTGGTCTGAAATATGAATTGTGACCTAAGCACACAATTGACAAACCGTCCCTATCGGAAAAATGATTTAGGAAGACTAATTGTAGAACAAAGGTCAGAGGTATTCGGCAAATCCGTGTTATACTATTACTGAAATAGGTTACATAATTCCCACATTTTGCGCAATTGACTGTTGTTTGACTTCAAGGTTTGTTTTTGCAATGCAGCTTACCCCTTGGCTTTGCATTTCTTCATTATTTGTAAGGTAAGGGTAATAAAGGAATTTCCTAATTGC
>JANWHX010000260.1 GCA_025450235.1 Chitinophagaceae bacterium
TCGGTGGCAAACCACAGGTTCTTATTGCTGTCTTCAAATATACTGTTCACCCGATCACTGGCGAGACTGTTTTTATCTTCGCTTTTGTACCGGAAGTTTCCTCCTTTTTTTGTCCGGGCATTATAATAATGTACGCCATTGCCATAGGTGCAGCCCCAAATAGTTCCATCTTCCTCCTGGAGCAATGATGAATACCAATTAAATACAGGAAAACCTTCCAGAAATTCAAAACTATCAGCGGACCGGTCATACCGGTAAGCTCCGATAGTTGTTCCGAGCATAATATCCCCTCCATTCGATTGATAAATACAATAAATGAAATTACTTTTCAAGGAGTTTGAATTACTGTTCTTTGAATAATGGCGTATTATTTTGCCTGTTTGGATGTTCATTACATCTAGCCCATGTTCGAAAGTTCCGATCCATAGCTCATTCCCGGTCGCGAGTAAGCCATGAATATTTGTATACGAAATCCCATCCTTTGCACCGGTGGGTAGAAAAGCAGTGAACTGTCGCGTGACCGTATCATATTTATTTAAGCCTGCATCTTCCGTTCCGATCCATAAATTGCCATACTTGTCCTGGTGAACTTCCCTGACGACATTGCCGCTTAGTGAATTCTTTCCTTTTTCAGGAAAGTATTTCGTAAAGGCAAGCGGTTGCTTCGGATAATAATTAACCCCGCCAAAATATGTTCCTGCCCAGATCCCTCCTTCTTTATCCTGGCAAAAGTTATAAACGGCATTGTCGGAAATAGAATAGGGATTGTTATATTCTTTATGAAGATTGATTGCTTTGCCGGTTGTCATGTTGTAGATAAAAATGCCGGACTCAGTAGCGATCCAGCATTCATCCGGCCCGGTTTGCACGAAGTTTCTTGCGAAGATCTCCGTCTTGTCCGCATTATAGGTCAATATATCTTTATAAGTTAGCGTCTGTGTATTAAAAAGCTTCACTCCCTGGTTGGAAGTACCGATAAGAATATTACCATTTAAGGTGGCGTATAGTTTCTCGATCCAGTTGGATGCCGCTTTTGGGGAGTGACTGAACATGTCATGGCTTTCAAAAGAATGGTTCGTAAAATCATATTTCTTTAGCAATCCACCGGAGGTAGCGACCCAGACAGAACTATCGGGTAAGGTACATATGGAAGTGGCCTCAAAATATTGCGGTACGGTGAACTGTTCGAGTTTCTTTGACGGCTCATGATATCTGAAAAGATTAAAATTGGAAATAAACCACAGATTACCCCGGGCATCCATTTTTATGTCAGTTACCTGTTCGCTGAATGGCGTGGGCAGCCAGCTAAAGCTTTCCGTAGTTGCATTGTATTTGTATAAACCCTTTTCGGTTCCTACCCACATGATATCCGAGGGGTCAACATAGAGAGTATGAATGAAATTGCTGCCGATGCTGCTGTTTTCATCCGGATCATTTCGGAATATTTTGAACGAATAGCCATCGAACCGGTCGAGGCCGTCCTTGGTGCCGAACCACAGAAATCCTTTTTGATCCTGCACACAGCTGATAACGGCATTGTTTGACAGTCCATTTTCTACCTGGAGATGACGGAAATAATATGATTGGCCGCAGGTTTTCGAAGCGATGAAAATTAAAATAACCAGGCTGGTCGCTTTCAAGATCAAGGTAAAAAAGTTGTGGAATAAATATACCTATAAATGGAAGGTTAAAAAAGTGCTGGCATGATTGAAGGGGAAATGAGATATTTCAGCGAAAAGTTGAGACAATTTAATGAAGGGACTAAAATTATTTGTATCAATTTCACAAGGCTTACTAAACGGTTGCCGAATTGCTTATGATAACTTTAAGCCGCCAAACATCTGTTAATGAACGATTCTCCCATCGGTTAGCAACGCCTTTTCCCGATTTACTCTGCGGCCAGATTTCGACATTTCCCTTTTGCCAGGCATCGCCGGTTCCCTCTGGAGCCCAGGAATTGAAACGTTTTTTTTTGACCCTGTCAAATAATTGTTTAATTGACACTTATTGTAGAACCAAAAAATAATGCTATATGAAAAAACGCATAACAAAATGGTTTTCACCCGGACGATTGGCTAATGTTATGGTAATGGTAGTCGTTTTAATGATTAGCCAGACGGCCATGGCTCAGGGTAGTGTGTCTGGCCAGGTAAAAGACAAAGAAGGTAAACCTGTCCAGGGCGCTACCATCACAGTAAAAAATAAAAAAGTTAATGCGGTCAGCGGTGTTGATGGCAGGTTTACTGTAGCCGCCGTTGCCGGGGACGTTCTGCAGGTTACGTCGATCGGCTATGAAGCTTTTGAAATACAGATAGGGAGTGAATCGAACCTGACCATTGAGCTAACAACGAGAGTATCATCACTCGATGATGTGATAGTGGTCGGATACGGAACGCAAAGGAAAAGGGACCTCTCGGGTTCTATCGTAAACGTAAATGTGAATGAAACAAAAAAATATTCCACTTCGGACATTTCGCAGATTTTGCAGGGAAGGGCCACCGGCGTATCAGTAAATAGCGATGGCCAGCCTGGCGCTGTTCCAAGTGTGCGCATCAGGGGATATAGCACATTCGGTAATGCGCAACCTTTTTATGTGGTGGATGGCGTCCCTAATGTCGCTATCCGTGATTTCAGTCCAAATGATATTGAATCAATAAGCATTTTAAAAGATGCATCTGCCGCCGCGATCTATGGTGCCAATTCCGCCAACGGCGTGATCATCATCACAACAAAACAAGGGAAAAAGAACACACCGATGAAAGTTGAGTATAACGGTTATTATGGATGGGATAAAGTTTGGCAAATAATTGATGTAACTAAGAGGGAGCAGTACCAGATGCTGAACAATGAAGCCAGAACCAATGCCGGCCTTCCCTTGTTTCCGGCTAATAATCCTGCCGATCCAAGATATGTTAATAATATAGATACAGACTGGCAGGAAGAAGGTTTAAAAACAGGTAACCGGCAAAATCATAACATCAGCATGTCTGGCGGGGGCGTATCCAGTACTTATAATATCTCCCTGGACTATTTTGACAATAACGGCACTTATGTGGGTAATGGGCCAACATATACACGCTATTCAGGTCGCGTAAATTCAACAGCCGAAAAAGGAATATTTAAAGTCGGGGAATCATTCAGCTATACACATTCGCATGAGAATTCACTCACTTTTCGCGATGATATTCTGCTTGGCGGAATACCCCCTCTCATTGTTTCTTTGGTCAACGCTATACCTACCATGCCGGTATATAATGAGGCAAACCTCGGTGGGTTCGGAGGTTCCAATTCCGAATTTAACGGCGCTAACTCGTTAAATGGAATCGGGGTGAATAGTCTTTTTGAAAATTTTGTAGATGTTGACAGGACCTTTGCCAATATATATGGGGAACTTCGTTTCCAAAAACTTACGAATCAGGATATACGATTCCGGACAAGCCTGAGTTACGATAAAACCATTGCAAGAGATTTCCTCTGGCAACCCGCTTTTTTCATGGGAAATTTCTTCAGCCAGAACATTGCCCGCTTGAGAGACAATTCAAGAGTGTATACCAACTCTGCTATTGAAAACACATTAACCTGGGACAAAACGATCAACAAGCATGTATTCACCCTATTGGCCGGGCAATCATACAGGCAAGGGAATATTCTTTTAAGAGAAAGCAGTGCAGACGGTTTTACAATGCCATATTATCCCGTTATAAATAATGGGGCGACCAAATCTTCAAAAGGATCCGAATTTGAGAATACGCTCTCTTCTTTTTTTGGAAGAATAAATTATTCTTATGATGACCGTTATTTGTTAATCGCTACTTTGCGCAGAGATGGGTCATCCCGGTTTTCCTCTGACAATAAATATGGGAATTTCCCTTCTGCATCAGTGGGATGGAAAATAAGTAATGAAAATTTCTGGGATGTGTCTCAATCACTCATCACAGCACTTAAGATAAGAGCAAGCTATGGTGAACTAGGCAACCAGGAGATAGGAAACTATTTATACTTTGGATCTATTAATTCAGGAGTCGTTTACACTTTTGATGGAGTACGAACAGTAGGAGGATTACAAACTCAAATCGCTTCGCCTAATATTAAATGGGAATCGAAAACAACCGCTAATGTGGGTTTTGATGCCACGTTATTCAGCGGCCGCCTTGATCTTTCAGCAGAATATTATAGTGCTGAATCCGGCGATATCCTGGTCAATTTACCTATTCCCGCCAGTGTTGGTTATACCAATGCGAATCCTGTTGTTAATGCGGCTACTCTCAAAAATTCAGGCCTTGAAATATCCGCGACGTATCATAAGAACAAGGGCGCATTCACCTTTGATATATCTGGCAATTTTTCTACACTGAAAAATAAAGTAGTGGCTTTAGGCGGGAACAATGAACCTATTTACGGCACAGGCGCAAAAACCGAGATCGGTGGTATTGTCGGGCAGCATTTTGGATTCGTATATGAGGGTATATTCCAGACCCAGGCTGAAATTGCTGCCCACGCTACCCAGTTTGGAGCGGCATTGAAACCAGGTGACGTCAAGTACAGAGATATAAGCGGCCCGCAGGGAAAACCGGATGGCGTAGTAAATGAAGCTTATGACAGAACTTATCTGGGCAGCGGTATTCCCAAGTATTATTATGGATTTAATTTTTCAGCGGCTTATAAAAGTTTCGATTTGACAGTCTTTGCATCAGGGGCTGCTAATTTCCAAATCAATAGCAGAATGTACAAGGATATTCACCATTCAGCAGGCTCTCTCAATTACAGTACTGACATGCTGAACAGGTGGACGCCCACTAACACCAATACCAATATTCCGCGTCTCAATGATGCCGATGTGAATAATTTCAAAGACTCGAATCGACCCGGTTGGCTGCAGAGCGGAAGCTACTTAAGGGCTAACACGATTGCCATCGGGTATACACTTCCTAAGAATATCATTAAGGGATTAGAAACTTCGCGGATCTACGCAACTGTACAGAATTTATATTCTTTCCAGGAGTATGAAGGATACAATCCTGATTTTACTTCGGGAGTATTTAATCCGGGCTTTGATTTTGGTTCTTATCCTAAACCAAGAACTATCATACTAGGTGTCCAATTGATTTTTTAAACTTTTTATAGAGATAATAAACTATAAATCATGAAAAAAATAATATATGTCATCGCGGGTTTTTTGCTAATTACCGGGTCATGCGGTAAAAAACTGGAGCTATCCAACCCCAATGCGCTAACCACAGTTGACTACTGGAAAACAAAAGATCAGGCTTTTGCCGGGGTCACTGCCATCTATAATGCATTTACTCTGGATGGAACTTATATGCGGTCCTTTCCGGGCCTGACCGACAGCCGTGGAGATGATTTTACCGGTGATAGCCCCTGGCTTGACCTTGTGCTAACCGGTCAGTTTATTATTCCCACTACTTCCGCACCTGTTCAGTGGATATGGAGGGATTTTTATTTGGTTATAAATAGAGCCAACCAGGTATTGCAATATGTTAGTCAATATGATCCCAGCGTTTTGACCGCCGATCAAAAGAACAGGATCTTAGGCCAGGCTTATTTTCTTCGTGGATTATCTTATTATAACCTCGCTACCACTTTTAAGATTGTTCCCGTTATTACTGCAATAGCAAGAAACCCGGACGATTATTTTACTCCTACTGCCACAGAAGATGTATTATGGAACCAGATATTTTCAGATTTCCAAAATGCCGAGACCAATCTTCCCATTTCTTATGCTAATGTTGATGGACCCGACAAGGGGCAAAAAGGCCGTGCTACCAAAGGGGCAGCAGCAGGGATGCTCGGTAAATCTTACCTGTACCGGAAAGATTATCCAAAAGCAAAGACACAATTTGAAAAATTCTTTGGCGGCGGACCATTGGCGGGTGTTTATTCGCTGATGACTGACTATAGGGATAATTTTAAAGACATTAATGAAAACAATAGTGAATCCTTGTTTGAAATTCAGTTTGCCGAAGGATTCGGCACCGATTTTAACTGGACCTTCGACCCTACAACTTCATGGAAACAGGTAACAGCTATCTCCGTTACGTACGGTATGGAGGGAGCTGGTTTTTCTGATTACTTACCTACAACATGGATCTATAATGAGTTTAAGCTGGAACCAACGACTGCCGGGAAGAGCGACCCGAGACTCCTGGCTACTATCGCTTCCTATGAGCCGGCTGACAATTCCACCAAGGCTTATGGCCAGGACTGGATTCCATTTCTTACGTCACACGGCGTAACAAATCCAACTACAAGAAAATACCCAAGAAAATATACCAATGATGGTTTAGGCAGGGCATTTGAAACTCCTGAATCAGGATTAAATTACAGGGTAATAAGATATTCGGATATTTTATTGATGTATGCTGAAGTGTTGAATGAGACCGGTACTACGGCAGCTGCTTATCCTTATATTCAGCAGGTAAGAGCAAGGGCCAGTCTTCCCGACCTGGCTGTAGTACGACCAGGCATGAATCAGGCTCAAATGCGCGATCAGCTGGCACATGAACGGGCATTAGAATTTGCAATCGAGGGTCAAAGGATCGTGGACCTGATACGTTGGGGTTGGTTCAGTGATCCGGCAAAACTTGCCTTGCTGAAAACCCATGATGTCGATTTCAATACATATACTCCCGGCAATGAGTGGCTGCCGATACCACAGTCCGAGTTGGATGTAAATAAGAATTTGTTGCCGAATCCGGCTAACTAAGGATTCCAGTGAGGCGGAATTCTATAATCAATAATCAATAATCAGCCGCGGATTATTGATTATTTGATTTTTGAGCAGTGACAAAAAGTGAAATGGAATGATTGTTAATAAGCGATACAAACTGATCTTTTTGTGTACGGTCTCTGTACTATTGCTGGGCAATTCCTGTAAAAAAAATAATGGAGGAGGAGGTACCAATCCACCACCACCACCTCCAAACCCGCCGGCAGCATTTGATATTAATTCTATAGAAGATACCTATGCTGCTATCGCACCTTTTACATTTTATAACCAATGGAGTGTTTATAATGTGCATGACCCCTCCATACAAAAATTCGGGGAATATTATTATTGCTATAGTACTGATGTTGGTTTTGGAATAGATGTCCGTTCCGGCATTCAAATCAGGAAATCAAA
>JANWHX010000261.1 GCA_025450235.1 Chitinophagaceae bacterium
TTATCGTTGCGTTGGTATCCGTCATCGCTTGTAGTGCCTGCGTTCAGATCCAGGATAATAATAAGTTGGCTATTCCTGCTGGTTCGTCAAAACCCGAAGGCAAAGAATCAGTAGCCACATTTGCCGAAGGTTGTTTTTGGCACGCAGAGATTGTGTTTCAAAGCCTCATAGGTGTCAGGGACGCTGTCTCGGGTTATGCCGGTGGGCACGATACGGATCCCGATTATAAAAAAGTGAGCAGCGGAAATACTGGCCATGCTGAGACGGTCCAGGTATATTATGACTCTTCCAAAATATCTTTTGAGACACTGGTCGACGCTTTCTTCTCCAGCGTTGACCCTACTCAGCTTAACCGGCAGGGTAATGATGTTGGAACTGAATACCGGTCAATAGTCTTTTATCGTAACGAAGGAGAAAAAGCAATTATTGACGCCGCTATTAAACAATTGATTGACTCGAAGAAATACAGGAATAAGATCGTAACGGAAGTCGTTCCATTTACACGATTCTATCCGGCAGAAGATTATCACCAGGAATACGTTTTACATAATCCCGGCAACAGCTACGTTCGTATCGTCTCGATTCCCGAATTCGTGAAATTCAAACAAGAATTTAAAGGGAATTTCAAACCATAACATTCGAATTTTTCGGACCTGCCGGGCTAAAGTGAAACTTCCCCGTAGTGCCATTCATATAAAAGTTACAATTTCATAAATTTATTTTTGGTTTGTCAACGAAAACTATCGTACATTCAGGGTAGTAAAACCAAACAACCATGAAAAGAAAAACTCTACTCTTAATTGTAATGACTTCGTTCATTATCGCCGGCCAGGCGCAAACAAAAAAAGAAAAACAAATTACAGGTTATGCGATCACCGCGGTTGACAAAGGTGGAAGAAGCTGGAAGGAGGTACGGTTGGTGGATATCGGGACCGGGCAGGAGCTTAAGTCAATTTATCAAAGTACAAAGGAAACCGAAGCATTGAATGCAAGAACCGGAAAACCTGTTGCAAAAAAAGACCTCAGCAGTAACGGTGTTGGCAGCGGGAGTGCCGCCACAACTATTTATACTACCCCTCTCCCGGAAAAGAAAAAGGTAGTGAATCTTGATGAAGAGTTAAACAAGGCACAAGGCAACAACAATATTAATAAAAACACTGACGTCAGAATAAGAAAGACGGTGATCGTAATGAATCAAAAGATTCAAATGGATAAGCCGTTTTCGACAAATTCGGCGGCAATGGCCTATGATAAAAAACATGATCGTCTTTATTATACTCCGATGGGTATAAATCAACTCCGATATATCGATCTGAAGTCAAATAAGATCTACTATTTCGAAGATGAATCATTTGGCGTTGTTAAAGGAATGGGTGACGCTCCAAACCAGATTACCCGGATGGTTATCGCTTCTGATGGAAATGGCTATGCCCTATCCAATGATGCCAACCACCTTATCCGTTTTACTACCGGAAAGAAGCCAGCAATCACTGATCTTGGTGCAGTGACCGATGATGAAAAGAATGCCAACTACTCTGTTCATAGTTCCGGGGGTTTCGGCGGAGATATGATTGCCGATGCCAACGAGAATTTATATCTCATTACGGCTAACCGCAACGTCTTTAAGATTTCTATCGAAACCAAACTGGCTTCTCATATGGGAAGTATTAAAGG
Source organism: Chitinophagaceae bacterium (assembly GCA_025450235.1). Classification (GTDB taxonomy): domain Bacteria; phylum Bacteroidota; class Bacteroidia; order Chitinophagales; family Chitinophagaceae; genus VBAT01. The sequence goes on from JANWHX010000261.1 coordinate 1,675, forward strand.
GTTGCCAAGAGGATTCAGTACCAATGGCGCCATGGTTGATGAAGGCAGTAAGGTCATAGTGGCCAGTTCAGAATCGACCGTTGGATATTACAGGTTTGACCTGAATACCATGCAGGCAGAACAAGTTTCCGCAGAAGGAACTGTTTTTAATGCATCAGATCTTGCCAACGGCACCCTCGCTTTTGCTAAGAAAAAGAAAGAAAAGAAAGAAAAAGAAGAAATAGTTGCGACAGAAGAAACTAAAACTGAACCAGCCCAGGAAAATTCAAAGACGCGTAAATCTGATGTAATCATTTCAGAAAATAGTCTTTCAGTTTATCCAAACCCGGTGACTGACGGGGCAGTAAAAGTTGCCTTTAAAGAGCTGCCGGCAGGCAAATACCAGGTGCAATTGCTGGATCTGTCGGGAAAATTGATCCGTTCACAGGAAGTGACATTGAACGCTAAGTCTCAAGTCGAAAATTTCAGCTTACCCGAGGTTGCAAGTGGAAGTTATTTAATAAAAGTTGTCAGCGAGTCCAATAGAGTTTCTGTCACCAATAAGTTAGTGGTACAGTAAACGAGAATGTCCCAAATCACAAAAGGTCTTTGCAGTGATGTAAAGACCTTTTGCATTTTCCCGGGGGAAAAACAGCTGATAGAAACTTCTGTTAACTTGCCCGATCCTTGTTTTGCCTTCTTAATTCTATTTCCTTTTGCAATTGCTTTATTTTATCCTTGCATTTTTCAAAATCGTCATGATTAGCTCCTGAAGAAAGCATTTTAGTATAAAGAGCAGTTTGCTGCGCCAGCAAGTCAATTAGCTCTGGTATTGATACAAGCTTTAAATTTTCCATTTTCGGGCAAAAGGCATTTCGATACCGCAAAAATCGTGCACATATTAATCGCCCTTTTTATATGACTTATAAGTTGTCCTTGTTATATGATTTATAAGTGAACAAGCGGAGGAAAATAGTTCTACTACCGATCATTCGTAGACATCTAAAAATCAGCTTTTACGTCTCGCGTCATTGCATGGACGAACGGATGTGGGCCTTAAAAAGTTTCGGTCGGTTATTCTGTTGCGGGTTATTTTGGTAAGAATTTTTCTGCAAGTTTCGGCGGCGCTACAGTACAATAAGCCGTGGTCAAAGCATCTTTCAGCATATATTTTTTCACCTTCTTTAGATTAACTGTTGTGGCACCCTGTCGACCCCACCCGCCGGGAACCGGGTAGATAATGCTGTTATCAAAGGCACAGAATACAGATTGGTCAACTAATGTGAGTTTCAGGTTGAGTGTACTATCTTTTTCTGAAAGGGTAGCAAATATTTTTTTCTTTACACGGAAAGCTATTCTTTCAAAATGAGGATGTTCGTCCGTTTCAGGAAACGAAAGGGCTAGTTGGCGGACTGAATCAATTGTCACCATATATTTATTTTATAAACTGATTTTTCAAGTTGCCCGCTATAAAAAAAGTAAAAAAATACTCTATCGTTTGTATTATTTACAAAGTCAAGGTACATAAGTTTAGTCATGCCTTTTCGATGAAATCGAAACGATTGGAAAAAATATCTTTTTCTGCGAATTCTCATGCAGGCAACGTTTTGCAATGCTTAGTTGTCGATAAAAAAAACGAATCATGAAAATTGTCCTCTCATTCTTGTTTTTTTGTTTATTAGCGGGCTCATGTAAAAAGAACAATGAGAAAAATGATGCGAGCAATTATACAGCTTGTCTAAAAGCTACTTTCTTGCCGACATCGATCCAGGATGCCTTTCAATCTGTTTTTTTCCTGAATGGGAAAGAAGGTTTTGTTTCAGGATACAATGGTGGCATTTTTAAGACAACCGATTCAGCAAAAAACTGGATAAGGCTGAATTCTACCCTCAATCTGCCCATACGCAGCTTATTCTTTACTGATTCCCTGAACGGTTTTGCTGCCGGCGGTCAAAACGTATGTGGTGGCACCGGATGTATTCCACCCGGTGGATTTATCTTGCGAACGCAGGATGGAGGTACCACCTGGGTGCAGGTGTACACCCCTTTGAATAAAATTGAAATTTCGTCTGTTTACTTTGTGAATGCGTCCACAGGATTCTGCATCGGGGATAATGTTATCATTAAAACTTCAAATGGGGGGCAAACCTGGAGCGAGCAAAGGATCGACAATCTTGGTGGAAAAATGAAGCAGGTTGCCTTTCTAAATCCGCAAAAAGGTTATATCGTGTGCTTGTCTGACAAGATCCTAAAAACGGAAGATGGTGGATCGAGCTGGCAGATCTCAAGTCCCGGGCACGGTAGTGGATATTTCTCGATAAGCGCGGCAAATGGTTCCTTGTATATTTCGGGCCAGGACAAGATATTAAAATCCATAAACGAAGGAAATTCATGGATCGAACAGGCGAATTCTCCGGCCGACATCTTTGCCGTTCATTTTATTGACGATATGAAGGGGTTTGCGTTTGGCAGAGGCAATTATTCAGGAGGAGACTTTGGTCGCTACTACGGTTCAATATATTGCACAACTGACGGAGGTATTACTTGGAATGGTACTGCCGATGTAAAAGAAACAGTATTGATATCTGCAGTTAGTTTTCCATCAAACGACATTGGATATGCTGTAGGTGGAAACATTGTGATAAGAATCAATACAAATTAGCACTGCAACGATGGTGCATAGGCGATGAATTGATGTCAGAATTGTAGGAATTTAGAACGGCGGAATACAGAAAGAAGTAAAAAATTAACCCGATCATTGACTGCCGGCAATTGATCCGGGTATCAACTCCCATCAGTTTTTTTTGACTATCTTTTCCCAATGCTAAATCGCAGCATCAGCAAATGGGAGATGGTACTTCTTTTCATTAACGGAGTCATCGGCTCCGGGATCTTTGGTTTGCCTTCAAAGACTTTTAAAGAGGTTGGCGTATACAGTATTGGTGCATTTCTAGTTTGCGCAGTCGCAGTTTTTATTATCATCCTTTGTTTTGCCGAAGTAAGCAGCCGTTTTGATAAGACCGGCGGACCTTACCTGTATGCCGTGGCATCATTCGGTCCGTTGCCCGCATTTCTTACCGGTTGGCTGTTGCTGGTTACCAGGATCATCACGTATGCTGCCCTGATAAATCTGCTGGTGACTTATCTTTCTGTGTTCTCGGCTTGGTTCGCGCAACCAAATGCCCGCATCATAACCATTGTCCTCCTCACTTTATTCCTCGCCTGGGTAAATCATATCGGTGTAAAAAATTCAACCCGGGTAAACAATTTCCTAACCATTGCCAAGCTATTGCCATTATTTCTATTTATTGGCATTGGGATCTTTTATATAAATCCCGGTCATTTTGAAATAAAATATACTCCGGGCTTTTCATCTTTTTCTTCCGCTGTCTTATTACTCGTGTTTGCTTTCGGGGGATTTGAATCTGTACTTGTTAATTCCGGAGAAGTAAAAAACCCGTCAAGAAATCTTCCCTTTGCCCTGTTGCTTGCTGCGGGGGTCATTGCAGTGATCTATATCCTGGTGCAGATCGTATGTATTGGTACACTGCCTTCACTTGCCACATCAGAAAAGCCATTGGCAGAAGCCGCTGCCCTATTTATCGGGCAAACCGGCGTAATAGTCATAGGGCTCGGCGCTGCATTTTCTGTCACGGGCACGCTAAATGCTATCATGCTGGTAGGGTCCCGTCTGCCATTTGCTTTCAGCGAAGAAAAGCAGTTCCCGAAAGCTTTTTCTTACGTTCATCCCAAACTCAAAACTCCAACCTGGTCCTTATTGTTATTCATGGTAATCACTACACTGGTCTCGATCAACTATTCTTTCTTAGCGGCAGCCTCAATCAGCGCTATAACAAGGGTGATGATCTATGGAATTGTTTGCATTGCATTAATACGACTTCGTAAAAAGCAACCTGAACAAGGCGGGTTCTTCAAAATACCCTTTGGAAATATCTTTGCAATAGCAGGGTTCCTTGTAACGATATGGCTGCTCTCCAATTCTGGTTTGAAGGAATTAAAAGATATCGCTGTTGCGATCGCCCTGGGCCTGTTGATCTACACATTGGTTGAGTTGGAAAAAAGAATTACAAAAAGAAAGGCAATTAATAATGGATAACAACAATTATATCTGTTATGGACAATTCCAATATTAAAGACCCGTTGTTTCGTAAGGCTGTCGATGCTATTGATGCAGGTGATATCATATCCCTGCAAAATTTGCTGGAAGAAAGTCCCACGCTTGTCAACACACGTCTTGACACTCGCGATGAGGGATACTTCAAGAATCCGTACCTGCTTTGGTTTGTCGCGGATAATCCCATTCGTCATGAGAAATTACCCGCAAATATTTGCGATGTCACCCGTTTGATCATAAAATTCGTCAAACAAAATGCTCCCGATAGTTTCCATGAACAAATAGAGTACACTCTTGGCCTGGTCTCCACTGGCCGCATACCCCGTCAAAGCGGTGTACAGATTGAATGGATTGATTTGCTAATCGACGCAGGCGCAACACCCGGTAACGGTATTGGAGCGTTAGCTCACGGCAATGTGGATGCTGCCCGCCACCTGATTGAACGAGGGGGTACACTTACATTGACAACTGCAATTTGTCTTAACCGGAAGGAAGATATCATGCGGCTTTCTGCCGAAGCAACGAAAGAAGATAAACAAATCGCATTGATGGCTGCGGCATTTTATGGAAATCCGCAAATGATAGAATTCCTGCTCAATACAGGTGTTGACGTGAATGCTTATATTGACGGGTCAAGTGGATTTCACTCGCATGCAACGGCATTACACCAGGCTGTGTTTTCTGGTTCCCTTGATTCTGTTAAACTACTTGTGCACGCGGGAGCAAATCCTGGTTTAAAAGATCGGGTTTATGATGGAACGCCATTGGAATGGGCCAGTCATATGCAAACAGAGGAGAAGGACCAGGCGATGAACAAGAAATATGAAGCGATTGAATCTTATTTGACAGGACGCTGACTTCTAAGATCAGGGATCCAATCAGCCAGCCGTCGCGCAAGCGTACATACCGGCACTAATCGAAATCTGACCCTACCCTTCTTGATTTTTTATCTACATCGTTTCGCACTGATACTCTCCGGCACGCTCATTCTTTTAACTTATCAGTTGCTTAACTTCAGTTCCACCCGGCGATTTTTTGCTTTTTCTTCCGGCGTTTTGCCTGCATTAAGTGGTTTATCAGGTCCAAATCCGACTGCCTTCAAACGTGAACCTTCAACTCCCTTCAATAGCAGATAATCTCTTACTTTGTTGGCACGGAGTTCGGATAATTTCATATTTGCCGAACGGTTTCCGTCATTGCTTGAATGTCCCTCTATAGAAACATTTATTCCAGGATTGACTTTCAAAATCGCTGCGATGTTATCAAGCACTTCAAATGAACCTTTGGTTAATGAAGCGCTACTCACTACGAACCGGATTTGTTTAGCTGAATAATCAACTTTATCTTTTACTTCCTTCTTAATTTCTTCCGGGCAACCATTGTTTGCTCTCGTTCCTTTTTCGACAGGACATTTGTCCTCTTCATCATTGATTCCATCTTCGTCAGAATCAGGCACGGGGCATCCATCGTATTTTTTCAATCCTGCAACTCCGGGACATTTGTCTTCTCTATCCATTATTCCATCACTATCCTGATCGGGATAAGGACAGCCCTCATTATCTGCAGCGCCCGCCATATCAGGACATTTATCATTCTTATCTAACACTCCATCGCCATCCTTATCAAGATAGGGGCAGCCCTGGTTTTCTGCAGGACCGGCTTCGCCGGGGCATATGTCTTCTGCATCAGTGATGCCATCTTTATCAGTGTCCGGGCATCCGAGTAGTTCAACAGGGCCCGCTATATCCGGGCATTTATCTGATTTATCGGCGGTGCCATCCTTATCGGTATCCTCTGGCGCCAGCGGAACAGGCTTGCCAAGAAATATACCAAGGGTGGCACCTATTACTTCATGTTTATAATTGCTGGCTGTATAATCTGAAGGCTGATAAAAATCTTTCAACCCCCGGGTGTAATTGGCGGTTAACATAACCCGGCCAAATTCCAAACCTGCCAATCCATTAAATCCATAATCAAGAGTGGAATATTTCCCACTACCATTTCCAACAGGAAGGTCATCGTTTTCCTGGGATACAGCCTTGATTCCTTCTACTACATCAACTTTCTTATCCACCCCATTATAAAAAAAAGAGACATAAGGTCCGCCGCCAATAATAAAGTTTGTCTTTTTACCTATTTTCAATTTATATACTATGTTAAGGGGTATATCAATGTAATTGATATAATTCTTTTTCGTCTGGTAATAAACAGTATTGACAATTGAGTCGGGTTGCCCACTTCTTTTGAAAACCACAGTAGTGTCTGTTGAATTGCTTTGATAATTTCTTCCTTTATTATAAAAAAGGACAGACGGTTGAAAATAAAAATGGGAAGATGTACTAAAAGGGAGATCTGCTACAAATCCGAAATGAACCCCGGTTCTGCCGGAATAGTTTTCCTTTAACGTATCCCAGCCAGGCAGATTATTTTCCTCCAATATTTTTGATTGTTGGCCACCACCCACAAACGCAATTCTGATTTGCGCCCGGGAAATAAAAATGGTGAAAATGGAGAATAGAACAGCGAGTAGGATCCTTTTCATGGATAGTGGTTGGATTCGGGATATTGTTTGGCTGTAAAAATTGAAAATATTTCGCAGAAATCAAAGTATTGGCAAACAACGCCTTTAGCAAGTATCAGCGGTATTTTATTGTTCTCAATATCTACACCCAATACCCTAACGTTTAATTTAAAAATAAATTGCAGTTTCCGGGCCTAAATGTATGGGTTCCTGCAATATATGGCCAGCTAATTGACAACAGGATGCTCCGGGCTTCGGTTCCAGGACTTTTCTTCCAGGATGAGTAAACTTCTAATTTGGAGGATCTTTTTTGTCCACTCGGGACAACGTTTGAACCCGGGAAATACAGACGACTTTAATCTTATGTAACAACTCCTGATATGTTCATTCTTTTCTCCGGGTTATTTTTTGTATTCTCCGCAAGACTGTTCAAA
>JANWHX010000262.1 GCA_025450235.1 Chitinophagaceae bacterium
ATATACGAGGCCCCGCCTGTGACATTAAACTTCAGGTCTTGGCCGGCGCATACGGGTGAATTGTTTGTAATAATATAACCGCTGGGAATATCGTCTACCTCAAGCCTCAGCACGTTTGATGCCACCCGGCAATTCCGATTGCTGATGTTGACAGCTTCACCTGCAGTTAACCTGAAAAAAAAAGTATCCGCCACTGAACAAACTCTTGAATAATTGAGAGAGGTCGCCCCGGGAATATCTGTCCATGTCGCTCCCTTGTCATTACTTTGTTGCCACTGCAAGGCTGTGTTGGTATAATAATTTTCCACCGTACCGGTCAATGAGATCGTTCTGTTTTGCTGGAAGCAAACACTTTTAACTACCGTATAAGGTTCATTGTCAAAAATAATATCTGCATCGGGGCCAAGTGGCCTGAGTTGAATATCATCTATCGCAAAATCTTCAGCACATTCGCAGCGATGACTCAATAAGGTCACTTTGAAAATCATTTTGTTTATTCCGGCCGGCATAATAAAATTAAACCCCTGCTCGCCGAATTTGTAACCCATGAACGGAGGTACTGCATACGAAACCAGGGGCGAAGTTGTATCCTTCATTATTACATTACCTGATCCGTCTTCCACTCTTAATTCAAATACCGGGTAATCAGGCCCACTGGGACACATCGCGGGTCCATCTATTAAATCCAAATTAATCAGCGATGCAGAAAAGCGATACCACCCTCCTCCACACATAGTTTGATTTACCGTATCGACATAAACTGTCCTATCAGTTGCATGGCTATTATTATTTACCAGCATCATCATTCCATAATCTACAGATACATTGTTATCGTGGCTAAGGCCGATCCATGGGGTATTGAAACAATTGGATACGGGAACACTTCTTAAAATCGTGTACTTCCCCGGCGCGGGGCAAACAGAATTATCAAACGGGAAAAAAGTTTTACCCGCAGGCAAGGGTGATCCCATCGTCGCGGGATCTGGATTTCCAAAGCCAAAATCCTGCTTGAATACCGGGGCCCCAAAACCGTCCTGTCCAATGCAGATTATTTTGCCTTGCATAAGAAACAGAAGCAAGAACCAATATTTCATTCTTTTAATCAACACAAATCCTTTTTCATTCAATATTTTCTATTTCAATGCGGGGCTTTCAAAACCGAGCTTTTTTAGTCCTGTTTTTATTTCCGGGCAACTCATAAATAATTTCCACAAAAGACCGCTCCGGTAGTTTTCTATCATCACGATCAATGGGCCCTGGTCAATCGCCAAATGTGATTTGGCATACCAGTTCTGTGTTTCGTTAAATGCATCAACAAAACCATATTCACTCCAGAGTTTATCTCCCATATCATAATAAAAATGTTTCAAGGCTTTCATAGAGTATTCCGGTGTATAGGGGAATGCTGATAAAGCAGCCGTTGGTGTGATCGTTCCGTTATCGTCGGTGGGTGAGTGTGCGCGGTAACCATTATATGTATCGCTTGCGGTCAATCCCCAGCAATTTTCTCCGTAACCTCTTAATTTTTTCGGATTGGACAAACAATAAGCACGGTTGATCAATGTGTGGTTCTTATTCTGCTCCCAATAGTCCGCATACCTGTCCTTTAGTCCACGCGGGTCCAATCCCAGGAAAGAATAATGTGAAAAGAATAATGGCCCGCCATAATCAGGGCCCAACGGCAATTTGATCTTATAATATTCCCGTTGATTCTTAAAATCAATTCCATTGGCCCACCCACGGTTATATACACCCGTTTCAATGGAGTGCGACGGCGAGGATGCAGCAAGAACATAAGTGATCAAACATTCATTCCATCCGCGTATCTCGTTATTCATTGCCCACCCATGGTTAGGGCTCCAATGCCAATACAGAACATTCAGATGATCACGAGTAAACCAATCCCATTCTACTTCATTCCACAGCCAGTTGATGCGTCTTCTTAATTCGTTTTCTTTTGGATTATCGCGGTCAAAATATTGTCTTGCACATAAAAGTCCCTGGAACATATAGGCTGTTTCAACTAAATCACCACCATCGTCTTTGGGACTAAACCGAATTACTTTTCCCGTTTCTCCATTCATCCAATGTGGGTAGACCCCATGAAATACATCCGCTTTCCTGAGAAAGCGTACCATTTTCAGTAAAAGTCCTGCTGCCGTATCTCTCTTTATCCATTTTCGTTCAGCAGCCACAATGATCGCCATTACACCGAATCCCGAGCCGCCAATTGTTGTTGTTTCCGGTCCATAGTCGGCAAGGTTACTTCTTTCTCTTGCCAGGCCACTTACCGGATGAGCGAAATCCCAGAAATAACGGAAGGTTTGCTTCTGCACAGTATCCAATAAAGCAGAGTCAGAAAGATTTTGTTTTTGTGAAAACATCTTTCCGGCTAGTAATAAAAGTAAAATGAATATAAATGACCTGATCATAGCTTGTCTTTTATTTATCCAATTAATATTTATGCAGTTGGGCTAAAGCCCGGTACTTCTAGCTTCCTTTATTACCCCGCCCTTAAGGACGGGGCAAATTAAAACCTACTTCATAGGGACTTTAACTCTACATTCCTTAAGTCTTCCTGAAATCCTGCCTTCGCCATAGGTATCCCTTCGGGATAGCAGGGGCATCAATTAATATTTATACTGTTGGGCTAAAGCCCGGTACTTCTAGCTTCCTTTATTACCCCGCCCTTAAGGGCGGGGCCAACGAAACCTACCTCGTTGGGGGCTTTAGCCCAACACTCCCCAAATGAGTAGTTTATTTTTGATAAACTCTTACATAATCAACTTCCATCCTCATCGGAAATGCCTTATCATCTACTCCCTTTTGTCCACCCCAGTTCCCGCCCACAGCAATATTCAATATCAAAAACATTTTATTATCAAATGGCCAGGCTTCATAACCGGTGTGTTCATTGGCAAATGAAAAGAAGACTTTCCCGTCTACTGATACCTTGATCATCTCTTTGTCCCATTCCATCGAATAAACATGGAAGGCTGATGAAAAATCACCAACATAGATCTTATCGCCTCGTTGGGTCCCAATCGAATGATTATATTTTTTACAGTGAATAGTGCCATGCACCTGACCCGGATCAAACCCAACGTGTTCCATTATATCGATCTCGCCATCGTCCGGCCACCTTTTCATGTTTTCCGCCAGCGTCCATATTGCCGGCCAGGAGCCTGTTCCCTTCGGGATCTTAGCCCGCACTTCTATTTTGCCGTATTGCCAAGCCGCTTTTCCTTTTGTAAGTAGTCTTGCGGACGTATAATTAAAAGTATCAACCTTCTCTCTTCTTGCTTCAATAATGAGTTTTCCCTTTTCTACCCTGGCGTTTGTCTTTTTCTTATAGGTATAATATTCCAGTTCTTTATTTCCCCATCCATTCCTGTTTCCTACATCATAGCTCCACTTGCTTGAATCGGGTAATCCTTTGTAATTAAATTCATCCTGCCAAACCAACGCCCATTCTTTTTTTTCCTGGGCATGGCAGGCAAATGCTGCTAAAAATATCGTTACAAATAAAACTCTTCTCACTGCTCTTTTATTTTTATTATTCCGGGAATCCTTTTTTTTAAAACCCTTATAAATATGGCGCACTGAATCCTAATGATAACATGCCGGCTTTTACCTCAGGACAACTGGTAAATAAGTTCCATAGTAAAGCGGTTCTATGATTTTCAATCATTACGATGATCGGCCCCTGGTCAATGGCCAGGTAGGAACCCGCAAACCAAATTTCCTTTAAAGAAAAAGCATCTCTGAAGCCATAGTCACTCCATAACCTGTCGCCAAGCACGTAATAAAAGAATTTTAATGCCTTTAATGATTCCGTTGGCGTATAAGGAATGGAGGAGATAGCGCCAGTCGGCGCAATAACTCCCACATCATTGGTAGGCGAACTGGCCGTATATCCATTCGGAATATCGCTGGCGGTGAGCCCCCACACTGAATCGCTATATCCAAAATAATTCAATGGGTTATTCCTGCAATAGGTATAATTAATAAGGGTATGATTGGTTGTCTGTGTCTCATAGTTTGCATTCGCATCGGTCAAACTCTTTGGATTGATACCAAGGAAAGAATAATGCTCAAAAAACAACGGGCCGCCAAAGGCAGGTCCAAGAGGTAAGGGATAGCCAAGATAACTATTCCCGTTGCGTATGGCACCATTGCGGGTATAGCCGCTATCATAAACTGCTTTAGGTATTCCATGTGTTGTAGAAGACGCAGCCAGCACATACGTGATCAAACATTCATTCCAACCCTGCACAGGAACATTAACGGCCCATCCAAAATTCGGGCTCCAGTTCCAATACAAAACCTTTTTTCCATTCTGCCTGAACCAGTCCCATTCAACTTCATTCCACAAAGTATTAATATCATTACGCAATGTTGTTTCCGCCGGGTCGGCAGCATTGAAATATTGCCTTGCCGTCAATAAACCCATCATCAGGAACGATGTCTCTACCAGGTCGGCGCCATTATCATTGGAAGCAAAAGGAACAACAGCACCTGTAGACCCATTCATCCAATGAGAAAAAGCTCCATGAAACCGGGGCGGCGTTGTTTTTAAAAAACCAACGATCTTCTGCATTCTTGCCAGGCCCTCAGCCCTTGTGATAAAATTGCGGTTAATGGCAACTGGTATGGCCATGATTCCAAAACCAGAACCGCCGGACGTAACCACATTGTTATCGCCATTGCTTCTTTCCCTTGCCAAACCACTTACCGGGTGACCGAAATCCCAGAAGTATTTGAAAGTTTGCTTTTGCACAAGATCCAGCAATGCATCGTCTGAGATGGCCGGGAATTTTCTCGATGAATCAATTGTAGTAAAAAGAGGAAGATTAATTCCCGAGACCAGGTTGCCGCCATTGGTCGATTTCAATGTATTTGTTACCACGATCCAGTACTTAGATAGAAAATTGAGAGGCGCCGATGGTTGTAATATTACCACACTATCTGAACTTTCATAAGTTACATTGCTATTTATAGTACTGCCTGAGTTATCGGAGAAACTGATGCTTGTGGCCACCGAGCTCCTGTTAATAATGGAATTGAACTTCAGCTTCACAACCGGGTTCCTGTTTACATTGTAATAACTGTTCTGAGCAGCAATATTGTTTACTGACCATGACGACATTGTAAAATTCACCGGCGTCGGACCCGGAGGCGGGCCGCAACAATCTTTAGAGCCACATCTTGCCAACAACCCACTCGCTACTATCAATATCGAAATTACCCGCATGATCTTATTATTTAAAATACCAGCGTACTTATTGAATGAGGCAAAGCTGTTACCTCTGCCGCTTTACCATTTATCCATAAATAGTAAGGGAACTTGTTATTTCCCTGGTTCATGACTATTACCACCGTTTTTCCATCATCATTTTTGAATGCTGTAGTAAGCAGTTGACTCCTGCTGGCGACACTGCTGACCCTTTTGGCTCCTGGTTGTATGAATTTTGAAAAATGACCGATATAGTAATAGGCATTGGTGTAAATCAGCTGACCCGTTTTTGTGTCACCATGAACCGGAGCAAAACAAAAATTCTGTACATGATTAGGGCCGCCCGTTTCATCCAGTAAAATATTCCAGTCAGTAAAACCTACCATACC
>JANWHX010000263.1 GCA_025450235.1 Chitinophagaceae bacterium
CATCCAGGTCGGCATCTTCGGATCCCATGTAATAAACGGGTACAAAATCATACTTAGGCAAACTGCTTTTCAAGTGTTCAGCCAGTTTAATTGCATGAACGATCTTATAAATGAAATATAATGGTCCTGTCAGGATATTCGGCTGATGAGCTGTCGTGACGGTAAATGTGTCCGGTGACAGCAATGCATCAATATTTGTTGCGACTTTTCCCCTCAGCAGATCGCCATACTGCTTTTTTAATTCGGCTACCAGGATCTTCCGGTTTGTTGAAAATTTTTTCCTCGCTTCAATGGATCGTTGTATGCCGTTCAACGTTGGAGGATAAAGTTGAAATGGTTTTAAAGCGGCTGCCTGGTCAATATAATCCAAAGAAAGTTTGGTAAATGCACTGGTCTGGCGGTAAGGTAAGCGTGTAGCTGTACAATCCATAGAAGATAAAAGTAAAGAGAGTTGGGGTACTGTAAAATTAGTTATTCAAAATTAACATTGCTTTGCCGGTACTCGTCCCCGGAGGCAGGTCTGGTGCTCCGGGGGAATAATCACTTTACCTCGTAAGCAACCACCGAATTTCGCCAGAAAGTAGGTACGTAAACAGTTTTTGTTTTTGGATCGAATCCTATATCGGCTGTATTTCTCTTCTCTTCACGACCGTCATATAATTTTTCTTTTGTTCCATCGGCATTAAGGTACCAGATCACACCGGCCCAGCATGAAACTATGAAATCATTGCCGGTCACATTCTCAATGCCATCTGTTCCCCCTTCCATTCCTTCTGCCAGTTTTGTCAATGATTTATTCTTTTCAACTTTATAGGCTGTTCCCGCATCCAGCAAATACAGGTCCTCGCCCCGCATTAAAAGGCCGTTAGGACCTTTCAGGCTATCTAAAAACAACGTAGCCTTATCCTTTTCCACCCGAAATACCTGTTTGTTTTTTGAATCCGAAACATAGACCACGCCGTTTTTATCGATAGTAACGTCATTCAAACCTTGCGCACCGGCGATTTCGATCGTCTTTTCGATCTTCCCGGAGCTGACATCAATTACTGCGAGACTACCCAGATCAGCTACCCATAGTTTTCCTTTATACAAGCCCATACCCTTGGGTGCATTCAAACCGCTTACCCATTCCACATTTATTATTTTGCCATCTGTGCCGATTTTCCCCACCGAACCTTTTCCATCTTTACCCCAGGGATCAGTACCGTCTATATTGGTTGCATACAAAACATTGTTTTCTGCATCAAATAAAACGGATTCAGGCACTTTAAGGACCGAATCAGTCTCCCATTTCTTAACCAACTGATGCTTCTGGGCTGATGACACTAAAAAAAAGGAGGTAGAGAATCCAGCCAGAATAAATAGCTTCTTCATGATTTTGATTTTGATAAAGATACAAACAGGTTGTCAAACACAATGTTGGGTTTATTCACTTCCAAACATATGAAAACGTACCCAGAATTTATCATATTTCAATTACGGGGTTGGTTAAACCTTTATGATTTTAGTAGCTTTGTGTTGCTAATGGAAACCTACGGTAAGATACTATTGATAGCGATGCCTGCCTTTCTTTTCCTGGTGCTGTTTGAGAAATGGTATGGCTGGCGCAAAGGCAAAGACACCGTTCGCAATATGGACATGATCTCAAGTCTCAGTTCCGGTGTTACAAATGTGACCAAAGATGTTCTTGGACTCACCATCCAGATTCTTGCTTATGGATGGTTAGTACAAAACTTAGCGATCTATCATATTAAGTCAACCTGGCTTACATACGTAGTAGCTTTCTTAACCATTGATTTTGCCGGTTACTGGGTACATCGCTGGAGCCATCACATCAATGTTTTCTGGAATCTTCACATTATTCATCATAGCAGTGAAGAGTTTAACCTCGCTTGTGCATTACGGCAAAGTATTTCCGTTTTGTTCAATCCTTTTTCCTTCCTGTTGCTTCCTGCAGCATTATTGGGCGTACCCACAATCGTCATTGCCACAATCGGACCATTACATTTATTTGCCCAATTCTGGTATCATACACAGCATATCAATAAAATGGGTTTTCTCGAAAACATCATTGTTACTCCTTCTCATCATCGTGTACATCATGCCATCAATAAAGAGTACCTTGACAAGAACCTGGGACAAATATTTATTTTCTGGGACAAACTTTTTGGCACTTACCAGAAAGAATTGAAAGAAAAGCCGCCGGTTTATGGCATTACAAGACCAGCAGCAACATGGAATCCAATTAAGATAAACTTTCAGCATCTCTGGCTATTGATGAAAGATGCCTGGCGAACGAAGAGCTGGAAAGATAAATTTACTCTTTGGTTTAAACCTACCGGTTATCGTCCGGCCGATGTTGACGAAAAATACCCGGTCTATAAAATTGATGATGTGTATCGTTTTGATAAATATGCTCCGAAAGCCTCGACGGCATTGAATCTATGGAGTTGGATACAATTAATGATGATCTTATTTTTTGTCAGTTTTCTTTTTGGCAATATTGCAGGGATAAACAATCTCGGTAGTTCTTATATATTCTGGTACGGCGCTTTTATTTTTCTGAGCGTTTACTCAATGACTGACCTGATGGACAGAAACCCCTATGCCATTGGCTGGGAAATTCTTCGTTGTGGTCTTGGAACCGGTTTCCTTATTTATCAGGATGACTGGTTCGGTGCAAGCGGATATCTCGATTCAATAAAATACATACTGGGAAGCTATTTTATCATGTCTATTTGTGTTACCGGCTGGTTTGCCTATACTCATTACAGGGAAGATCGCCTGCTCAGTGTTTCAGCCTGATATCTATTCATACGAAGGCACAGGATCCGTTAATTGGCGGCTAGTTTAGAACTTGACTTCTTAGGCTCAACAGGTTTGAGTTTTTCATTGATATACTTATCCACCATCTTTTCCATTAGGCCCAGTGTCACCGTTCCTTGTGACAAAATCAGATCATGGAATTCCCGGATATCAAATTTTGCTGCCAGTTTTTCTTCTGCTTTTTTCCTGAGCTCTTTAATTTTTAGTTCTCCCATTTTATAAGCTAATGCTTGTCCCGGCCATGAAATGTAACGGTTTATCTCGGTGTTGACTTCATGTAGCGATAAAGCAGTATTCTCTGACAGGTACTTTACTGCCTGATCTCTTGTCCATCCTTTCGTATGAAGCCCCACGTCAATCACCAAGCGGCAGGCGCGCCACATTTCATAGGTTAGCCTGCCAAACTTTGAATAAGGATCTTTGTAAAAACCCATTTCTTCTCCGAGGTATTCGCAGTACAATCCCCAGCCCTCTCCAAACGCATTTACATAAAGTCTTCTTCTGAACTCAGGGAGGCTGTCCAGTTCCTGCGTTAATGCAATTTGTAAATGATGGCCGGGCACGGCTTCATGCATGGTGAGTGATTCGAGTGCATACAACGGGCGACTTTTAAGATCATAGGTATTCACCCAATAATGACCGGCTCTTTTACCCGTAATAGGCGCACCCGAATATCTTCCGGCGGTATAGGTTGGAGCTAAATGCGCGGGCACAGGCTCGACCCCGTAAGGCTGACGAGGAAGCTTTCCAAAATACTGGGGAAGTTTGGCATCTATTTTTTTTGCGATAAAAGAAGCTTCTTTTAAAAGTTGTTCCGGAGTCGTTGCATAAAACTTCGGATCTGTTCTCAACCAGGCAATAAATTCCGGCATCGTTCCGGTGAAGTTTGCCTCTTTCAAAACATCCTCCATTAGCTTTTTTATGCGCGCTACTTCTTTCAAACCTATTTGGTACACATCTTCATAACTTAAGTCGGTTGTAGTATAATGATGAACTCTTTCCTGGTAGTAAGCCAATCCATTTGGGAAATTGGAAACTCCGATCGTTGTTCTCGTTTTAGGCAAATATTCATTATCAAAAAAAACTTTTATCTGCCGGAATGAGGCGATAACATTTTCCTTAACCGCCCTGGCTCCTTCCTCTTTGAAAGCCTTCCAGTCATTTTCATTTATCGAAAACGGTTTTTGCAAAAATGGTTTCCAAAAAACACTTTTCTCTATGCTGTCGACAATATGCTGCTGGTAAGTATTCTCATAACCATTTAAGATAGATTTTGGCTGACAGATGCCGGCAGCCAATCCTTTTCGCATCAACTCAAGATACTCCTGTACATACCGCGGCACATCCTTCATCCATTTGATATAATCTTCGTATTCTTTTTTGGTAGTCAAGATACCTGATGCGGCACCGGGAAGACGTGTGTGAAATCCTTCATCGGACAAGATCGGGTTCAGGTAAGATTTATACGTATACGCTGAAATCGCATCTTCTATATCGTATGCCAGCAAGTCCAGGTTTATTTCTTCGTCAAATGATAGTTTTGATCTATCGATGCCCTGTAACTTTGCATCAATTGATTTGTAAAAATTATAACTTCTTAAAACATCTTCCTCTGTATGCGAACCCAGCGGATGACCGGCGGTGCTGTCCTTTTTTCTTTCCCCGGTTCTGAAGTCCTTTATTTCTTTCAGGGTTTTTTCAATTAGAGTTTCCTGCTTTGAACCTTTTTTCTGAGCTTCCGATGAAAAGAAAAAACAAACGACTAAAACAGAAAAGAGTATTTTATTCATTGCGGGTTTTTTTTCTTTGTCAATTGATCATTTACCGTTCGCATTATACCCAATGGGTTTGCATTTTTCAATTCATCGGGTAATAATTCATCTGGCCAGTTTTGGTACGCAATCGGGCGTGCAAAACGCTTGAAGCCATCAGCGCCGACCGAAGTAAATCTTGAATCAGTAGTCGCCGGGAATGGACCGCCGTGCTGCATGCTCAAACAAACTTCCACACCGGTAGGCACCCCATTCAATATAAAACGTCCGCAAATGTTTATTATTTGTTCCACCAACGCTTCGTTATACTGAATATCTGTTTCGGTAGCCATCAATGTTGCGGTCAGCTGACCTTCCATTTTCTTTACGACATCGATCAACTCTGTCATATCCTTGCAGCGGATGACGAGGGAATAAGGTCCGAATACTTCCTGGTGAAGGACAGGATTATTCAAAAATGCTTCCCCCGTTGCGGAAGCAATCGTAGGCGCTCCCTGGTTGAACTGAGCTTCGGCCTCGGCAACCGCGACTGTTTCTACATCGGATTGTGATAATGAATTAGCTCTTCGTTCTACATAGTTTTTAAAAATACCGGCGTGAAGCATAGTACCCGGAGTTGCTTTTTTTATTTCTTCTCCTAACGCCGAAATAAAATTCTGCAGCCCTTCACTCTCCAGTCCGATTATCAACCCCGGATTTGTACAAAACTGGCCGACACCCATTGTTATCGACGGTGCATAGAGCTTTGCCACCTCAGCAGCAGATTGTTTTAATTTTTCAGGCAATAAGAAAACCGGGTTGATACTGCTCATTTCTGCAAATACTGGAATCGGTTCTTTACGTTGATTGGCCCAGTCGAATAACTGTTTACCCCCTAAGAATGAACCAGTGAATCCAACCGCTTTTGTGAATTGGTGTTTGATCAACGCTTCGCCGACATCATTTCCCGCCCCATGCACATGAGCAAATACGCCTTTGGGCAATGAACATTTTTCAATCGCTTTTAAAATAGCAGCAGCTACCATCTCGCTCGTTTGCGCATGCGCAGGATGTGCCTTTACAATAACAGGACAACCGGCTGCAAAGGCACAGGCCGTATCACCACCGGCGGTAGAATAAGCAAAAGGAAAATTGCTGGCACCAAATACAACAACGGGCCCTAGCGGAATCAACATTTTTCTTATATCAACTTTAGGGGGAGTACGATCAGGGATAGCGGTATCAATTCTTGCCTCAAGCCAATCGCCTCTTTCACATGCATCCGCATAAGAAGTCAATTGGAACATTGTCCTGGCTCTTTCATTTCTCAGCCTTGCTTCGGGCAGATTTGTTTCTTCCCCGGCTATTTTTAATAAGTCATCGCCAAGATTTTCAATCTCTTTTGCAATGACTCGCATAAACTCAGCACGTTGCGTAAGGGATATTTTACGATATATATGGAATGCATTCCAGGCTTCCTGCATCACAATATCTATTTCTTCAGTAGTTGCATCTGTGTAATTCATAATGATAAAGATTGGAGGGCAAAGTTAGGCAGCCATGAATTAAGAAGTTATCTAAAAATAGGAATTGCAGGGACCACATGCAAATCCATCCTGCCTTCACTTAAAGGCTTTGTGCCTTACCTTTGATTTCACCTGAATCTTAACATTTATCGGCAAACCAATCAAGCCTTTATTTCGTTTATTTATAGACTTTAAACATCTCAATATGAAAGCTCCTTCCCTTTTTAGTCTTGTTGTACTTTTCTTAAGTATCAGTTGCTGTGGCTCAGCGCAAACAAGTTCGAAGAATAACAAATTTCCCGATCCCCCGATCGCTACCGGGAAAACAGATTATCCAATGAAGCTGACCGATGCGGAATGGAAGGCAAGGCTGACGCCTGAGCAATATCATATCCTCCGCGAGGAAGGAACGGAAAGGGCGGGCACGGGTAAGTATGATCATTTTTATGAAAAAGGAACTTATTATTCTGCTGCCTCATTGCAGCCAGTTTTTAGTTCGGAAACAAAATTCGATTCAGGTACGGGCTGGCCAAGTTTTTATGCGCCGATCAAACCAGATGCGGTTCGTTTGTTAAGAGATGAGAGCTTTGGAATGGTGAGATGGGCGGTGGTGGATAGCAAAAGCGGTTCTCATCTCGGTCATGTATTTGATGATGGCCCCGAACC
>JANWHX010000264.1 GCA_025450235.1 Chitinophagaceae bacterium
AAGGGCTGGATTTTATTTGCGGTTTGCTTTAGCAAGAGGCAGTTGTCCAGATCATCTTCAATATATAAGATCTTCCTTTGTTGAGTAAGACCAATATTTGATTAACGTTTTTGCGTCTTCAGCCAGATTATCATTCAGAATTATTTCTGGTCACCTAATTCACCAGTTCCATTTCGTTGTCGCTGATTTGACTGGGCGAAACGGAGAAATTTTTTACTGTCGTCAACCGGCTCATAAAATCTTCAGCCCAATAGTCAATGTCGTAATACTGTACCTGTTCGTACAACCGTTCCATCCTCAGCTGTTTTTCACCAGGGCTCATGATTAAAGCTTGCAGCAAATTCTCCTTTAGAGATTTTGGATCATATGGATTCGTCAAAATAGCGTAAGGAAGCTCTACGGCAGCACCGGCAAACTCGGAGAGTATCAATACTCCTTTTTCACCTTTTAATTCTCCCTGTACGGCGATATACTCTTTGGCAACAAGATTCAAACCATCCCTTAGCGGTGTAATCCAGGCTATATCTGCTACGCCATAATAGACCAGGATGTCGTCAAACGAAATTGAGCGAAAGAACAGGCGAACCGGTGTCCAGTTCATGTCTGAATATTTCCCGTTTATTTTGCCCACGATTCTTTCAAGCTCGAGCCGGATCTCGTCATAAATTTTCATTCCTTCGGCTGCGGGTGTGCAGAAATTGACTAGTTCAATCTTACCGTGGAATTCGGGATATTCTTCCAGAAAATTTTCAAATGCCAATAACTTTTCGAGTGGGCCTTTGACGTAATCAAGTCGTTCTGCACTTAATATCATTTTTTTACCTTTCAGGTTCCCTTTCATCTTAGCTATCTTTTGTTTTACCTGGCTTTCTGTAAAAAACTTATGAATGTATTCTACGTTTATTCCGACCGGATTGGCGCCAACCCGCACTTCGCGTTGACCGGTATGCAAGCTTGTTGTCATCTTATTAACACCAATTGCTGCACTGTATGTAAGAAACCTGGGTGCACAATTGGATTTTTTCAGACTGTGTATTGGGAACAGGCTGCTGGCCACGTCCACAAAATTTTCCACGTAGCGTGGAATATGGAACCCTACATAGTCACACTGTAAAAGGCTGCTAATAATCTGGCGTCTCCACGGAAGTATATTAAACGTATTTGCAGCGGGAAAAGGAGTATGATGAAAGAACGCGATTGTCAGATCGGGTCGCAATTGCCGCAATAAGCCCGGCACAAGCCAAAGGTTATAATCGTGGATCCAAATGATCGCTCCATGGTCAGCCTGTTCTGCAGCCTTTTCGGTAAAAAGGCGGTTAATGTTGACAAAATGATCCCAATGATTATGATTGAATTTAGCCTTGTCTGCAAAGGCGAATATGGTTGGCCAGAATGCTTCCTTAGCAAAGGATTTATAAAAAACATCGACCTGGTTTTTTGTTAAACCCACACGGGAAGCCATGAGATTAGGATATTTATATTTATCAATGTAAATATTACGAAGCGTTTCACCTTCCTTCTCTACTTCTTCCCATGCAATCCATACTCCCGAACGCCCATTTGAAAAAAAGCTTTGCAGGGTTGGTAATATACCGTTAGGACTTTTGGGCGCGGTTCGTTCAGTTTTTCCATTCAGTTCAGTTTTATCATAAGGAAACCGATGATACATCATGATCATTTGTGGAGTATTGGAGTTTTCCTCATCTTTTATTTTCCTTGTAACTCGTTTGATGCTCGCGGAAAATTCAGCAAAATAATCCAGTGATTCCAGTATACCTCCCGCACCCGGAGATTCTGCGCAGTAAACACACTCGATACCGTGTATGGCATTTACGAGTTTGTCTTCCGCATTCCCGACTACAACGCCTTTAAAGCCGCATTGATACATGGCAAGATCATTTAGTGTGTCACCTGCAACCAATACTTCATTCTGATTTTTACCGAGATAATTGACAAGTTCTATTAGTGACTGCCCTTTGTTAACTCCAATCGGCATCACATCCAGGAATCTGTCCGCTGAATAGATCACCTCGCAATTCAATGAAGCCACGATTTCTTTTACTTCCTGCACCTTTTTTTCATCCTGCGTAAAAAAAGAACAACGCCGTTGCTGGGGAACTTCCTGGTATGAAAGATTTTCGATCTGGCTAACAGCGTCGATTATTTTCAATCGGCCGGGCCATTTTTTTTCTATCCTGGCCTGCAGGGGTTCAACCGGTTCAAGAGTATGCCCGTTGACGATGGTGGCACCTACATCACAGATGATAAAATCAGGATTTGGAATGATGGGATCATTAAGAATAGGAATAACGGATTCCAATCCTCTACCCGTTACAAAAACAAGTGTGATCGAAGAATTGTCGCGTACCAAACGATACAATTGCTGTTTGTGAATACTTTTTCCATCAAGAAACGTTCCATCAAGATCTGTAGCTAATATCATAAACCAGGTTTAAATTTTAAGATAGTCGGGATTCCAGCAGCTTGAATTCATGATAAGGGTTTGCATGGTTATGAAGAACGCGATGAACGGAATTAATGACAGGCAACTCTATTTCTAGTTTTCTTAATAAAGGGTCCAATTCCTTTGAGGCGTGAAATCCTTCGGCAATCATCTCCATTGCCTGTAACGCCTCGTTTATATAAATGCCTCTTCCGACCAATTTGCCTAGAGTACGATTGCGACTGTATTCAGAATAAGCGGTCACGAGTAAATCGCCGAAGTATGCGGAATGGAACAAGTTCCTTACACGTGGGTTTATACTGTCAAGGAATCTGCTGGCTTCATTCATAGCATTGGATACCAGGACCGCCTGGAAATTGTCA
The DNA here is from genome assembly GCA_025450235.1 of Chitinophagaceae bacterium. Classification (GTDB taxonomy): domain Bacteria; phylum Bacteroidota; class Bacteroidia; order Chitinophagales; family Chitinophagaceae; genus VBAT01. The sequence goes on from JANWHX010000264.1 coordinate 2,827, forward strand.
CCGTACTGTAGTCCGTTTGCCATACCCGTTGCAATCGCAATAATGTTTTTAAGTACCGAAGTAAACTCGATTCCCGCCGGATCATTGTTTGGAATTGCATGGATATAATTGCTCTCTATTGTCTCGCATAATTCATTTGCCCAGCCCGGATCGTCGGCAGCTATCGTGATATAAGTACTTTTTTGATTTGCGATCTCTTCTGCGTGACATGGCCCACTCAAGACTGTTACACGCAGATCCCTGAAGCCCGTGTGTTTTTTGAGAAAGTGACTGGGAGTATAGCCGGTTCCTGGAATCATCCCCTTTATGGAGACTCCCAGTTGGCGGCTCTCCAACAACTCCAGATCAATAAGCTGCAAGGTGTCTTTCAAATAAGCTGAAGGGACCGCAAATATTACGAACTCTGTGCTTCTCAGGGCCACTGTTGGTTCGATGGTAGGTATGATCAGCTCTTTTTTCAATTTCACATAGCTGAGATAACGGGGATTATGTCCTTTCTGCAGAATGTAATCTACCTGGTCACGTTTTCTCATGAGCCAAAAAACCCGAATTTCATTTTCGGTGAAAAGTTTAACAAGAGCAGTTGCCCAGCTTCCGCTTCCCACGATGGTGATCTGTTTCAGCATAAGCAATAATACAGCAGCAGACATAAAGGCGGATTAGTACAGCATTAGATTTTCATTAGAATAATAAATGCAGCCCAGGCGACCAGAATTTAATACCATCCTGTCATGTTTAAATTATTCGGTTACCGGGTTAAATCGGAGGGCAACTTTAATGAGATTCTAATGCAAATTAGCGTTAATGGCTCTTCATTTGTATTTACATTCGCTTAAATGGAAAGGTATGAAAACCGCTATCGAAGAATTCCGCTTATTTGCTGAGAACAAACTTGCTGTTCATATTCGTGAGTTATTTACAAGGTACAAAGAGGACTTCCGGTCATCGGCAGATATTATTGCACAGGCATGTAAGATCCACCAAAATACCTTTGGCAAAGAGATGGATGAAAAAATTGAAAGCCTGTTGAGATCGGACAATCCGAGATTCAATATTCAATTAGAAAGACTAAAGGATTCCTTCAAATCCAAGTTGTGCTTTGATCACTTACTTAAAGTTCATTGATGGATTGTTGTTCGCGCGACTACATAAAATCAATGGCATAGGTTTCTTGAAAAAGATTAAGGTTTACAGACCTAATTCTTGTTTTATTTTTTCGGAGGAATTGCCAAGCTTATTTATCAGCGTTAACAGTTTTTCCGGAGTGATCCCAAATTGGTAGGACCACCAGAGCAGCTCTCCTAAATCATTACTATTAATTTTGGCTAAATCCTTGGGCTTTTTGATTTGAAAATCGGGATTCACACTAGAGATAATTAATTGGTAAATTGTTTTACCCCTTCTGTTGAAATTCCGCTTTTATTATCATTGTTGTTTGTCAAATGAACCGTTTGCGTGGGGAATGCAAACTGAATGTTTTCTTTCTCAAAAATTTCATACATATTCAGGTTGATGATTTCCTGTTTGTTCACATAGTCAGTGTAGTCCGGGGTAAGAACATAATACACAACTTCAAAGTTTAGACTAAAATCTCCGAATGAAAGGAAATGAGCCCTGTCGAATCTGGTTTTATCAATGGATTCGATGATTTGCTTTACTAATTTTGGTATGATCCTTAACCTCGAGGCCGGGGTACTGTAAACTATTCCAAATGCAAAGATGACACTTCTTTCCTTCATGTGTATTTCGGCTTTTAAAATAACAACGGTCTGGTCAAACAATAAAAGACGCTATATAAATAGGTTTTTCAGGCAAAAGCCGGCACACCTGGTTTTTTTATGCAAAGCAATGGGGTCACGGATCCATTGATAATTTGTTGAGTATACGGGCCAATAAAATTTACCTTGCTGATCGTATCAAGAATCGAAGTAAGGATTACCAGGTCGGGATTATGGGTGTTGGCAAATTGAAGAATATCCCCGGGAATCGATAAGCCGCCTCCCCAGAACATTTTCACCCGGGTTTCATTTTTGTCCAACTGATCTTTAATTTCCCCTGTTATTTTCTTCAATATGCGTAAGTCTTTGTCTATACGCAAATGAGAGACGCCCAATACTTCCAGGGTTGAATCCGGCGATAAAAATTGACAAACAATATGGTAAGGCAATAATGCGCCGGAAACGGGGCGAATCGGGAACAATATTTTCTTAAATGATTTGATCTGCCATTTTGAAGGCATGATCAGGACAGGACATGAAGAATATTTGATGACCCGATACGTATTGGACCCAATAAACCCTTCTCTCATCCCGGAAGCTCCATGAGCGCCCATAACTATTAAATCTATTTTCTCAAACATGGCAGTAGAAATAATTGTTTCAACGACTGCACCTCTTTTCTTGATAAGCAGGGGTCGGAGGCCATAAGAGTGCTGCACTGATAAAGCCAATGCTGTGAAGACATCTTCATCTCTTTGCGCAATGAATATTTGATGTAATTCATTATTTTTTGCATTGAAGGCGACTTCTGAGATATGCAAAATCAGAATGGTTGCATGGTGCTCCATGGCTATTGAGATGGCGGTATTCAACGCATTGAGCGAAGTCTCACTTAAATCAACAGGTACCAGTATTTTTTCTATCGAATAAGAATTCATTGATGGCTATGAGATTTTGCTGTTGCTACTGTTGCCTTTTTGGGAAAACCCCGTAAGCGAAGAGCGTTTGTTAGTTCGATATTTACAGATATGATAGAATCGTTTTGTATGATCAGTTCCCGATTTAATTTTTGGAATTCCTGCTTCTGCCGATATAACGCAAAAGACATTACAAAAAGGGAAACTGTTATCCCGGCCAAAATAATACCGGAAACAGATTTTAAAGTTGAAAATTTGATTCGCATCCTTCCAGCAAGTTGCAATTTTTAACTAAGTAATAGATTAATATAGCATTAGAATAGAATTAGAATTTTTACGCCGATGGAAGAATTATGGTAAAACTTGTGCCGACATTAAGTTCAGACTTTACTTCAATTTCACCCTTATGTAGTTTAATGATCCTGTCTGCAAGTGAAAGGCCAAGGCCAAAACCTTCGGTTACAATGTTTTCCTCTATACGATAGAATGGTTGAAAGATTGTTTTCAGGTCTTTTTCGGGTATTCCTTTACCGGTATCATTGATCGCAATAACAATTTTCCGGTCGATAACCTCAAGGATCAGAACTGCGTGATGATTTGCAGAATATTTACATGCATTGACAACAATATTCTTTATTGCAGTTAATAGCAACGCTTCGTTTCCAAAAACGAAGAGGTTTTCTTCATTTTCCGGCAAATTTTCAAATTGAAGATTCACAGAATATTTTTGATTAACCCGTGCTATTTCGAAAGGTATTCGCAATATAATCTCATCTATTCGAAGGCGGCTGATCTCCAATCCGCCCTTACTACCTGACGTTTTTGCAAATTCAAGCAATGTTTGAGTAAGTTTTATCATATGTCTTACGTCCTGGTGTATCGATTGCATTACTTGCCTGTAATCGGAGGCAACCCGTTCTTTTTGTAATGATACTTCCAATTGGCTCGATATGGAGGTAAGGGGCGTTGAGAGCTCATGAGATGCATTCGATATAAATCGTCGCTGTAATTCAAAGCTTTCCTGGAGCCTGTCTAATAAGCGGTTTAATGTTACAGCAAGCCGGTGCCATTCATCATTTGAGTCGCCTGTATTAAGTCGTCTCGACAAGTTTTGGGCTGAAATATCTTCCACGTCTGCTGTAATTCTTTTTACCGGCTTCAACAAGCCTGATGAGAATATATACCCCGAAATAAGAACAAATGCATTCCCTATAAGAAAACTAAAAAGCAGGATGTTTCCAAGTGTGTTGAGAGCGTTTTTGCCGTCGATATCCTCCGCGGCAGACACTACCACGACCCTGAAGTTTGGTTCGGAATAATGATAAGCAACGGCTTCTTTATCGGAAATGGAAAAGAAAGTGGAATTATTCACCCTGGCATCATCCAGTACACTCTTGTCGATCTCCAGGGTATCCCCGGGTACATCGCTGTAACTGTATATTTTCTTGTTTTCATAATCATACGCCTGCACTGTTTTGTTTTTAAGGGCGATCGTCGTGAGAGAGTCGATTCGCTGAACGAGTGCCCGATCAAAAGTTTCCTTTAGTGCCAAGAGTCTTGCCGTAGTAACAGCCCGGTTGGTTAACCTTGTTGTTATGGTTTCTTTCCTTGCTGAATAAGAAAAATAATATATGCCTCCACAAACAATTCCAAGGATGATCGTGACAAGGGCTACAAATACCAGTGTTATTCGCAGGCGAACAGGCATATTACCCGGTTTCTTTTAAGATGTATCCCATTCCCACCTGGGTTTGAATGAGTTTCTGATCAAAAGGCTTGTCGACCTTGTTTCTGACATAGCTGATATAAACGTCAATAACATTGGTATTGGTGTCGAAATCAATATCCCACACATTTATAGCAATATCGGCTCTGGATACAACTCGATTTTTGTTACGTACCAGGTATTCAAGCAACTGGAATTCTTTAGCCGTAAGGTTGATAGGAAGTCCCGCCCTTTTTACTTCTTTATTCTCAAGGTTCATTTCAAGGTCCGCCGCTGTCAGCAAATTGCCGGTGGGCCCCGTTTGAACTGTAGTTCTTTTCAAGAGTACCCTGATCTTCATTAATAGTTCTTTAAACTCAAAGGGCTTTATGATATAATCGTCTGCACCAGCATCGTATCCTTCAATCTTGTCGTTTAATGAACTTAATGCTGTAAGCATAATTACGGGTACATGCTCATTTTGCTTTCTGATGGCTTTACATAATTCGTACCCATCCATTCCTGGTAAGTTGATGTCGAGCACAATCAAGTCGTATTCGTACGTTTGAAAGAGCTTTAAGGCAATTTTTCCGTTGTAGGCAACTTCTGTTACGAATCCGTGTTCAGACAATCCAAATTTGAGTGTGTCTGCTATCTTTTGTTCGTCTTCCGCCACAAGGATTCTTCTGTCATCCATAAAATTATTGGTTACAGCAAGTTACAAATTTAACAACCTCTCCTTCACAAACTTATTAATCTTCAGAATCTAATGGGTTTTTAATCTACAGCTAATCTCTCTCTAATAGCTGCGGGCTAATTTTAATTAAACAAATAGAGGCCTATGTGGAACTCCTTCAAAAATATTTTAATTCCTGTTGATTTCACCACCAACACAGAAGTGGCCGTTATGAAAGGAATTGAACTTGCTGACAACGATTGCACTATTCATTTGTTGCATGTACAACGCAATATACTCGTTGGTTCAATTGAGAGCTATCAACCAGCTTTTAGTATAAATTCAGGCCGCGATCACATCGACATTGAGAAAAAACTAGGTGAATGGAAAATGCTAATTGAGGACTGTTTCTCGGCTGTTCACGTTTGCACCTGGATTGCTCCTGGAGGGTCCGTCCAAACTGCTATCGAAAAAAGAGCGAAACATCTGGGGGTAAACCTGATAATTATTGGTAAGCAGTCCCATCATTCCTGGTTTCCCTTTCTAAATACTGTCGTGCCAAGTAAATTGGCCAGAAGGAGCCGTATCTCCGTATTGACCGTAAGGCCGGGGGCTATTCGTAGTAGAACGAAGTCAGTCGTTGTTTCCGTTACAGATGGACTGAATAGTCGCAAGAAAGAAATTATCGTTTCGATTTGCAGTAAATTTCACGTTAAGATACATCTTGTCACTTTTAATCACGACGGCAAACAAATGTCTGAATCTGACGCCGCGAAACTTTTGCAGTTTTACCAATGGTTGAAATTTGCTGCGGATTGTTCAGTAGAACACGTAATTCTAAGCGGAGAACATAAGGCACGGTCCATGTTGCAATTTGCGAAAAAAATAGATGCTGACTTACTTTTAGTTCATCCACAGACAGAAACAAGGATTGGATGGCGGAATAGCCACATTTCTGACGTATTGCCGGCTTCATCCAAGCTACAAGTGATGTCAGTTCAATAACATTTTTACCTCAGCTTCTAAAACTCACACAAATGAAAAAAGGATACTTGTTGATGATTTCGATACTCGCAACGATCTTCCTGCAGGGTCAGGACGTTAATTATGGAAACAGCCAATTATACTATGAACGGTATGCCAGTGCTGAAAGGATTTTTCATGAGGCATTAAAGAATCATCCCGACGATGGAAAGGCCTGGTACGGATTGGCAAAAGCATACTTATATCAAAATAAGTCAAAAGCTGCACTTGACAGTTTTCAATTTGCATCAGCTTCAGTTCGGCAAGATCCTTATTACAAAGTCTCTTTGGGGGCTTTGCTTCTCCATAACAATAAAATTGAAGAAGCGGCAGCCTTATTCAATGATGCCTTAAAGGAGACTAAAGAAAAAAATGCGGAACTATTATCTTGCGTAGCCGAGGCGCATGTTCACTCAGATAATGGAGATGCAAATTATGCAATTGATCTGTTGCATCGCGCAGTTAAAAGAGACAAGCACAATCCATCCCTAAAGGTGCAATTGGGCGATGCCTGGCGAAAGCTGGTCAACGGAAGTGAAGCGTATAAGGCGTACATGCAGGCAATAAATGACGACGACAAATATGCAGCGGCATATTGCCGGATCGGCGAAATCTTTTTAAGTCAAAAAAGCCCTTCTCTTTATCTGGATTACTTCCGGAAGGCTGTTGCAGCAGATGCGTCTTATTCCCCGGCTCATTACAGACTGTATATCTATGAATTTAACCGGCACCCCGCTAATGCGATTGAACATTATAAGGCGTACATGCGTAACGCTGATGCGTCTATCCAAACTGAATACGATTTGGCCGATCTGTATTACCTGACGGGGCAATACGACAGCGCAATTCAAAAAGCAACCCGGGTAGTAGCGATTCAGAAAGCCAATACTGCCCCACGACTGTATAAGTTGATCGGGTATAGCTATGCAGGATTGAATGACACAATCAATGCTGTTTCTTTTATGCAGCGGTACTTTTCACAGGTTGCTGACAGCGATATTATTTCGAAAGACTACGAATTTATCGGCGAACTATACTCCTCGCTTGATGGTAAAGAGGACTCTGCCATTGGTGCGTATCAGCAGGCTGTCCTTCTTGAAAAAGACACCGCTTCTCTTTACAGCTATTATAAAAGACTCGCTGATCTTTCGAAAGACGTACGGGATTATGCGGGCCAGGCAAAATGGATGGGCCTGTATAGTACCGGCAATGAAAAATCTACCAACGTTGATCTTTTCAATTGGGGAATTGCACTGTATAGGGCCGGGAACTATTCAATGTCGGATTCAGTGTTCAAGATTTATTCTACTAAATATCCCGACCAGGCATTTGGATATTACTGGCAGGCAAGAAGCAGGTCGCTGTTGGATAGTGGGATGAAGGAAGGCCTTGCTATTCCCGCCTATGAGAAATTAATCGAGGTAATGGAAAAAGACACAACCAATCCCAACTATAAAAAATGGATGTCGGAAGCATACGGCTATTTGGCAGCCTATGAGATCAATATCAGGAAAGACATTGCAGAAGGAATTGACCATTTTAAGTCGATATTGATGGTGGACCCTGAAAACGAGAATGCAAAGAAATATATCTCGATGCTCGAAAATGAGGTAGCGAATAAGTCGGGAAAGTAATCATTTCAGAATCGTTTTTTCATTTGTAGGGTTTTTTTGACAGACAAGCCCCTTATTGAAATAAGGGGCTTTGTTACAGAAATTTCGACACCGGCGTATTGTTGCGTGTTGCGGCCGAAATGTGAAAAATGTTCGGGAATTTGTAAATTCTATTGATGTTTCGAAGCAAATTATTATGATTGTGCTTTGCCGGCGAATCAGGACTCATTTAATATTTTGCGCAAATGGAACTGGACAAATGAATCCATAGAGTCGGTTCTTTTCGAATTGCCTGTGTAACTTAATGGCTTTATAATGAAACCCGAGATGCCTAATTGTTCCGTGGTAATACGGTCGCCAGACTCTGCGGAAGTTGTCATTATAAATACTTTAATAGTCCGGAAACGGTCATCGGCCCTGATTGCCTTAAGAAATTCAATGCCGTTCATCTTTGGCATGTTTAAATCAAGGAGGATCACGTCAGGAGTCACACGTTGTTGAGGATCATTAAGCATGTCAAAGGCCTCTTTACCATTATAGGCTGTAAAAAGACTGTAATCAATATCGAGTTTTTTAAGCGATCGACCGACGCTGATCACATCAAGCTCGTCATCTTCGACCAGCAGTATAGTAAATTTTTTCATATTGTTCAATTTGTTAGCGGCCATGTAAACACAAATTCCGATCCGCGGCCCAAAGCCGAGTTTACACGAATCGTACAGTGCCGATCATCCAAAATTTTCTTAATAATGGCAAGGCCTATTCCCGTACTTTCTTTTTCGTTCTTTTCCCTTAATGTCTGGAACATTTCAAATATTTTATCATGATACTGGCGTTCGATCCCTATACCATTATCTTTAACGGAAAACTCATAATGGGTATCTGATTCCTTGCAACCAATTATTATTTCCCTGCCAGGTCCTGGCGTATATTTTACTGCATTGCTGATAAGATTTGTAAAAACCTGTTCGAGCTTTAGCCGTTCGGTAACGATCACAGGAAGATTGTCTTTCAAAATCCTAAAATCCCGCGGTACGACTGACTCAACTATATTACTTACCATTTCATTCACATCTGTTTTTTCGGGAATTGTTTTTTCTCTAATTCTTGCGTAATCCAGTAAACCGTTGATAAGGTCCTCCATTCGCTTGGTCCTCTGCGGAATGATATCAAGATACTTTTTTGCTTCAGGCGAAAATTCATCCCCAAGATCTTCCTCTATCCATTTAATCACATTATGGATGCCCCTGATTGGCGCTTTGAGATCATGTGACACGACATAAGCGAATTTATCCAGCTCAGCATTCCGATTTTCAAGCTCGGTGATGTTTTTACGTAAACTATCTGACATTATATTCAAGGATGACGACAAGTCTGTGAGTTCGTCACGGTGACGATCATTCAACGTGGTGAAATTGCCTTTGGAAATGCTATGAGCGAGTCTTACCATTGTTTTTATTCGCTTTGAGATCAACGACACAATATAGATAGTAGTAGCTGCGCCAATTATGATTGTTAATGTAAAAAAGATAAGGGAAAATAAATGTGTTTTTTCAATAGATGACATCAGGTTGCTGCTATGATTACCCCGGATATTGTATTCAATTTTATCTAATTCAGAGAATTTATGGGAAATGCTATCGTTTATTTTTTTTCCGACCTGGCCCTTCAATTGATTTTCAAATAATAATTCGTTATAGTTTCTCTCAGATGCCGATGATACAAAAGGCGCCCTTTTTGCGTCAATTAATTCGTTGGCATAGGAGAGCCATTGTAGATGGAGTATCCTGATAGTATCAAGCAAAAACATTTGCTGAGGATTTCCCCTGATAAGTTTTTGCTGTTCGTCAAATAGAGTCGTCGTAATTCGCATTCCCGCCTTGTAGTCGACAAGGAAATTGCTGTCCGAAGTGAGCAGATAGCCACTGAATGAGCTTTGCATTTGTAGGATTGCTTTATGAATCATTGCCGAATTGCGAATTACTTCCTGAGACTTGTTGATAAATTCGGTGTTCTTTTTCACTTTTAGCGATAAAAGATAATTTGATGCAGTGTCAAAAATAGATAACGTAAGAACAATCGAAAAGGCCAGAAGTATGCGGGTTGATAACTTCATTTCTGCAAACAAAAGATTTTATTGGTTGTTAGCGCCTTCATGTTTGTGGCACCAGGAATTGCTTAGTTTTTTAGGCATTATTAAAGTTAATTTGTTTTGATGACTCTGATTGCAGATATCAAAATTACCGGGTTATCAGGAACCTTTTAATAGTATGTGCATCGAGGAACCTTCATCGTAATGAACGCCAAATGATGCATTGAATCTTTAGCCAAGTATGAAACGATATAAGAAAGAGATCGATTCTTTGAGGAAGGAACTTGAGTTTAACATGCAACACAAATCAGATTACCAGCACTACCTCAGCAGTGGAATCGATCTGTTGTCTGACGTCAGCGGTTTTTATCAAAAGGCGGACGCCCAGTTAAAACGAAGACTCCTTGGTTCGATCTTTCCGGAAAGCTTGTTTTTTTCCAAAGAAAAAAGTCGAACACCCCGGCTGGATTAAGCCGTTCGGCTGATACTACTACCAGCAACGATTTTGGCCAACAAAAAATGGCTATTGCCAGGCAGGATATAGAGCAGACAAGTGCTCCGATTAAGTATGGCCTCAAAATCTCGAAGGTAACTGGATCTTTTGCTAAATAGTCAAACCGAAAGCATTCTGATATAAATCTGATTAATGCAAGAAAAAGTATTACAAAAGCGATTGAAACGCAAACAATATTCATAATGGCAGTTTATTGTTTGCGTTTCATATCAGGTAGCCGTTAGTTTATACCTGCCATTATTTTTATCGGTCGAACTTCAATTCTTGCGTCTGTTCCGTCTTCAAACACAGGATTTGCTTTTGCAATTTCGATGGCTTCCTGCAGATTATTCGCCTTAATAAGAAAGTAGCCAGCGATTACCTCTTTTGTCTCATTAAAAGGCCCATCTTTAAATTTTCCTTTGGTTCCTGAAATAATTGTGCCTTCCATCTCCAACGGCTGCGCACTGTTAAGTTTTTCACTTTTTAGTAATCCCCCCATGTAATTCATTACCTTTTCAAGATGTCGCTGTTTTTGTTCTGCGGGAAGTGCTTCTAAATGGTCGCCTTGAGTGCGAATGATTAACATAAACTCTTTCATCTTTTGTTTTTTTAAATTAGAAAATATTAATTACTCGACTACAAGACAAACGAATTTTAGCAGGAAGGACATTTAAAAAAATTAATTCCCTCCGATTTCCATCATCGGATGCACTTCAATTTTAGTAGGAATATCTTTAAAAATCGGGTTGGCTTTGGCAATTTCAACCGCTTCCTTAATGTCTTCAGCAGCAATTAAGAAATAGCCCGCAACTACCTCTTTTGTCTCATTAAAGGGCCCATCTTTCATAATTCCATTGCTTTCGGTTACAATCCTGCTTCCTTTGTCAACCGGGTTGGCATTTTTTAATTTGCCCGTTTTCACCAGGTTGCCAATGTAGGCATTTCCGTGCTCCATGTGTTTTTGAAGTTGTTCGGGTGAAAGATCAGTCCAAACGCTACCCTCGGTTTTTAGAATTAATAAGAAATCCTTCATTTTTTTGCATTTTAATGGTGAAATATTTGAAATATGACCTAAAGACAAATGATTTTTGCAAAAGAGGACATTGAGTTCAAACTATATTTTCTTTACAGAAAGTCAGTTTCCTTTGCAGCAGTACTTTTTCGTTTTGTAAAGGGGCAAGTTCAATTGCTGTTTCAATTGCCTTAATTGCGTCTGAAAATTGATTGAGCTCAATATGAAATTCGGCCAGGGTAGAATAAAATAAATGATAATTTTTAAGCGATGCCGCGTCCCTTATTTGCTCTAATTCTGTAATTGCTTTTTCTGGTCCTCTCACTTTTGAAAGTGCAACAGCACGATTGAGCAAAATAACCGGCGAATTATCTATTTGAATTAATCTGTCGTAAAGTGCAAGGATGCTTTTCCAGTTAGTAGCTTTATAGGTAATTGCTGAACAATGGCACGCAGATATGGAAGCAAGAATGTGATAAATTGAAATTAGTTTCTCAGATGCTGACTCCTCCAAATTGGAAAAACCCTTTTCCATCAAAGAAGAGTCCCACAATGAGCGATCTTGCTTTTCAAGGGTGATAATATTTCCGCTGGCATCTTGTCTTGCTTTAAATCTCGATGCGTTTAATTGCATCAGTGCAAGCAATGCATAAACATTTGATTTGTGCTGAATCGCCGAATGCACTACAATCATTTCTGTTAATCGTATTGCTTCTTCACAAACTTCAAATCGAATTAAATCTTTTCCTGATGACGCGCTGTACCCTTCATTGAATAAAAGATAAATGGTCTCTAAAACTGA
>JANWHX010000265.1 GCA_025450235.1 Chitinophagaceae bacterium
GGTTTTACAACATTCCTGAATTTGTACGCGGATATCACAAATGAAAACCGGATACAATCTGATAACATGTGAGGACGCGGCCCTACCAAACTCATGTTTCCCGATAGAATATTCAGGAACTGCGGCAACTCATCTATATTCGTCTGTCGCAAAAACTTTCCTGCCCTTGTAATACGGTAATCGTTCGGCTCCGCCGGTTTTTCATCAGCCTCATCATTTTCGACCATTGTTCGGAATTTAAGGCACCGGAAAACGCGTCCATTGCGCCCTGTTCTTTTCTGGGAAAAAAATACGGGTCCTTTTGAATCAAGTTTTATCCAGATAGCAATGATCGGTAAAAGCCAGCTTAAAACGAGAACAATAAACAGGGATGAAAAAACAATGTCAAGGATTCGTTTAAAAAGCAAATAATTCCTACGGCTGGCAACGAGCTTTGCGATTATTGCGTTTTCGTTTAAAGCCAAACCTTCCGGAGTGCTTTGGGGTTGAAGTTTGCTATGGTATTCTGGCTTGTTCAAGGGTATTAGTATATTGCAAAAAAAGAGATTTTTCTGAACCAGTTAATCGGGAAAATAACATAACTGGTTGCTTCCCGTTTTAATCAATGAGGTTTATTAACAGAATAATGAAAGTTGTCTATAAAAAAGAGCTGTACCGGGTGGAAAAAACAGAAAGCTGTATCCTGGAGATGCTGGCCTATTTTTCCATTTTTGAATACCCATTAACAAAGGATGATATTCAAAAATTCTTACCACCGGCAGCAAAAACAACTTCGATCGCGAACGCTTTATCCCACCTGGTGTCTGCAAGAGCCGTTTTCAAAATAGATGAATTCTATTTGTTGCAGGACGATCCCGCCCTGATAAGAAGGCGTATAGAAGGTAATCTCCGGGCAATGCTGCTTTTGCCAAAAGCGAAGAAGATCGGTGCCTTTCTTTCCAGGTTTCCTTATGTTCGGGGAATAGGCATCTCTGGTTCATTGTCGAAAAACTACGCTCACGAAAAAGCAGATTTTGATTTTTTTATAATTACCAAAGCAAACCGGCTATGGGTGGCCAGGACGTTTATGCATCTTTTCAAAAAGCTGACTTTTCTGACCGGCACGCAACACTATTACTGCATGAATTATTACCTGGATGAGCAATCCTTAAAACTAAAGGATCAGAATATTTATACAGCTATTGAGATCTCTACCCTGATTCCTGTGAATGGTAAGGCCCTGCATGATTTTTTTATAGCCAATACCTGGGTCAGTGAATGGTTCACCGCCTGGTCAGCGGGTCAACCTGGTCAACAAACTGGCTCATCCGTATTTAAGAAATTGATCGAATGGCTGTTTAACAATAAAGCCGGTGACAAACTGGATGACTATTTTATGCGGATGACTTCGCGGCGATGGAAGAAGAAAGAAGAACAACGAAAACGTAATTACGAAGGAAAAGAAATGGCACTGGTTACCGGGAAACATTATGCCTGGTCAAATCCTGATTCTTTCCAGGAAAGAGTGCTAAGTCTTTATAATAAAAAACTGGCTGAACTAAAATCAGAATGGCCCCAGTATTTTCAGCCCCTTAGTCGTTCTTTTGAAGAGTGATGATATAATAATCGCCGATGTTTTTCCAGGGCCATCTATTTTTCCATCGGTCCTCCTTTTTTTGCAGAAAGCGATACATGCGGGGATTTTTTTCTGCGAATTGCTCTATATATGAGGGGGGCACTAATGAACATAACCCCTCGACTTTTAGAAGGTTGAAAGAATTCCTGAGATTCCGCTTTACATAAGAAGGGTTGTAATACCAACACCTGAAATATTCGCCTTCAATATGCGCTTTCGATCCTTTATTTCCGGAGAATCTCCTGAAGGCGGTTTTGAATTTTCCTTTAAATAACATCATGAATTCCCACAGGCAAAACTTCGGTAAAATGACCAGTGTCACAAAACCGCCGGGCTTTACCAGGTTGTCAAATGCCTGAAGAACTTTTGGTAATTCATTTGTGCAATTCAGCCCTGCGAAATTAGAAAAGATCGCATCATAAGGGCCCCGGTTAAATAAATTCTTCAGATCAGTAAAAGAACGAAGTTCGCAACTGATTTGGCCTTTCAGATCATTCAACTTCACTTTTTCCTTCAGCATATTTTGCATCATATCTGAAATATCCGTGGCATGGACCCAATGACCCTGCTTTGCAAAAAAAATAGCGTCATCGCCGGTGCCTGCATTGAGCTCAAGAATATTTGATTCCGGTTTCAAATATGCCTGCACATGATCTCTTACACGTTTTCTTTTATATTGTACGATTATGTTGTCTGCATACAGTTCGTCAAAGAGGGGTGCCTGCCGGCTAAATGCTTTTGCGGCGGCCTCTTCATTAAAGGTATGTACCGAATCACTCATACCGGGCATTTTCAAGCGAATGAAGTTTTTGCCTGGCCATCCAGGCAGCGGGAGCATAATATAAAAAGGAGAGTGCTTTTTTGAAACTCAACAAAGATGCAGCAAAAGGTTTTTTAAGTAATGTTTTTACGTGTTGAATAGCCACATGTTTACGATAGCTCTTATGAACATAGCGATGAAGTTGTTTATAAAATACCGGCGCATAAGTATTGCGGAACATCAGGGCCAGTTCATCGGAATCGGTCCAGTTCGTTTTTTCATGCAACTCATTTTTTACCCTTTCATAAAACGGGGTACCCGGTAAAGGATAGGAAACGGAAATACCAATTTCATACGGGACCAATTCATTGATCATCCGGATAGTTTTCATAATATCTTCTTTTGTTTCTCCGGGGTAACCGAATTGTATGAAGAAGGATGGATGAATGCCATGCTTTTTCAAAATTCCCGTAGCATGATAGATCTGTTCTACGGTAGTACCTTTATCCATTGCGTCAAGTATCTTTTGCGAGCCGCTTTCAGCACCCATCCAGATATTCCCGCACCCGGACCGGGCAAGATCTTTAATGTAATCTTCCTGTACCATTAAATCAACTCTTGCCTGTATCTTAAATTTGAATTGCAGGTTTTCTCTTTCGACGAGATTTGCAAATTCATGCACCCATCCCGGTTTTAGTCCAAATATGTCGTCACAAAACCAGATATGATCAAAGTTGAATCTCTCTTTAAGCATCCTTAATTCAGCCACTACGTTCTGAGGCGATCTTGAATTGTATCGATTGCCATATATCGGTTTTGCACACCAGTTACATTTAAAGGGACATCCCCTCGTAGTCGCTATGTTTAAAGAAAAATAACCTTTATGTTTCATCCACATCCTGCGGTACATATCAATGTTCACCAGATCCCAGGCAGGAAATGGAAGGCTGTCAAGATCCTTTATCACATTTCTCCGGCCGGTTTTGATTACTGCATCAACCTGCTTGTAAACAAGTCCGGGTATGGATAAATAACTATTGCCGTTCACATCAAGGGCTGCCACAAGGTCAGATAAAGTTTGCTCAGCTTCTCCTAACAATATGAAATCGGCGCCTTCGCTTAAATACTGTTCATAGCGGTCGGTAGAGTCAGAACTTGAAACAATAACGGTGCAATTTCTTTCTTTAGCCAGTTTGATCATTTTAAAAGCTGCGTCCCGCATATTGGTCAAACACATCTTGGTGAGGTAGTTGAACCCGTCGTCGTACAACACCAACAGCCCTGACTCATTTTTCTCTAAAGAAGGAATGATGTCTTCCGGACCGTGAGCAAACATTGTATCAAAAAAAGAGACCTGGTGTCCGCCGGCTCTCATTAACGCCGCGGCGTATAATGTGCCGATGGGAGCATACGGCTGTCCCGTGGCCCATTGCTTCGGGTCAAAACGCAGAAAATAGGAATGAGAGAAAAGAATCTTCTTCATCTTCTATATCAATTAATCTTCGTGCCGGGCGCAAGGTGAAGGTAGCATACACATTTCACACAAGTTTCGTCCTTATTTATATCGAGTTCTTTCCGGAAACGGATGCTTTTATCACTATTTATAATATGTTCGAGTGAATCTTCCCTGATATTGCCCATTGCCGGATGAAAAAAACAGGGACGAACAGTTCCGTCGGCTTCTACGACCGCGGATATCCAGGGAGCATTACATTTTTTATAGGGAAAAGGATTAAGGCCATAGAAGGCTGCATAATAACTATGCAGCTTTCTCAATTTTTCGGGGCTTTCTGAAATAAAAGACCGGCCAGAAGAATATTTCTCAATAATATCCTCTATTATAATTTTCAAATCTTCCAATTGATCCTCGCTGATCAATATTTCATGTTGCCGCTGATCGGTCCAGAGTATTTCACGATTAAAAGCATGGCTGCTTACATCCGCCGGAAGAAAGCTGATCTGATCCACACCCATCTCTTTTGCACTTTCTATGATAGCAGGCCATTGCCGGAAATTCAAGCGATGAATGACCGTTCTGGCAGTTATCTTAAAGTTTTTATCAATGCTTTTGATATGCTGTACCCCTTCTTTCAATTTCTGAAAGGCATCGGGAATATTGCGGATAGCATTATGAATGGCCTCATCCCCATCAAGCGATACGATAATATCATTTACCCATTTTGTTAGCTGATCTGCATTCTTTTTCAGCGTTAACCCGGTGGAAAGTAATGATACCCTGATATTTTGTTGTTGCAGCAATTCGCAAAACCTGAAAAAATTCGGGTTAAGCAAGGCCTCTCCGCCGGACATTAATACCTGTTGAGTCCCCAATTTCTTCAATGAGATCAGAAGGTCTTTTATATCGTTCTCTGTAAGTTGTTTCAGGTTTTTATTATCCTTCCATATATCACACATCACGCAACGACAATTGCAGGCGCTGTGCGGCATTAAGATCACGATCGGCATCGCTGAGATCTTGTGCGTTTGGAGCGAGCGATAGCGCTTAAAGGTTTTATATATGGATTGACTAAACAAATTGCCGGGGTTGTACTTTGCCCATTTTAAGATTTCTTTTTTTTACCACCGTGGGCCGCCAGGTTCAAAGGTACTACGCAACAAGAGCTGTTAATCCCATAAATCAATAGTCGAATCTTTCAGCAAAGGAAAATGCTGGCCCAAACAGGTATTAAAAACTTTTCTGAATTGGTTCACGGTCGAAACGCTATCGCTAAACTGGCTATAATTCTTGCCGGGTATATATATAGCGTTCAGGTTCATAAAGTCATACCTGCGATCTATTTCTTTTTCGGGATGACGAAATCCATGATCCGATAAAAGCAGGATCACTGGAGGAGCCGGTGAGACCTTCATAACATGATCGACCAGCTCAAGTATTCTTGCATTACAATATTGGAGATATTCAATATAATCCTGCGAGGTGGTTATTTTGGGCACCGTCAGTTTTTCGAGGGGAACGGGTTGACCCTTGCTATCAAAATAATATGGGTAGTGCGGCATTATGAAATGAGAATATATAAACCTGGGCGAACTTGCCTGCCGGTCAGCTATTTGCCGGGTAAGGTCAAAGATCTTATCGTTAAAATAGAGATATTCATACGCTATTTTTTTTTGAATCCCTTTGAATCCGAATTTACCGTGTAAAATATCTGACCGGATATCCCGGGTAAGCCTGCTGGTAAATGTTGGCATACTGATCAGGTCCTGTCCATAAGGAAAAAAAGCGCCATACTTTTTTCCTTGTTGACCGGGAAAATCAAAAACCGAATAATTATGCAATAAATAACCATTTTCCCTGAGCAATTGCAGCACATGACTTTTGCTGATCATCCGGTAACAATAACCAACATTCAGATTTTTCTTGACTCCCATCTCCGGCGTGAGATAGTCCATGTTCAATATCGAAGCCATGGAAAAAGGTGTCAGGTTGTAATTACTGATACTGTTCATTGTAAAAAAAAATCCACGGCGTTCTAGTTCATCTTTGAATGCTGTATTATCGAAATTAAAAACCTCTTTTAGTGCGGTATTGCCCGCATATTGATCAAACAGGAGCAGGTATATGTCCGGTTTTTTGCAGGTGTCACATATAGTATAAGTGACCGTGGCGGGATTAAGTGTTTTATTTTTTGGCGGATACGAAAGATTAACAGCAAGCCTGGTTGTATCGATTAATAAACATACAAGCAATACAATATTCAGGTATGAAATGACTCTCTGGAAAGACCTCTTTCGCCTTTTCAACCAAATGGCCAATGCCAGGAAAAGTAAAAAGGCGGCTGGCAGCATAAACCGGTATTGCGAAACGAATGTTTGCGGAGAAAGATCCTTTAATGCATCCTGCATATTGCCGAAGAAAAAATGCCATGCCATTATGAAAAAAGCAATAAGACATGATTTTGCCAGGTCACGATAAATAAGCCAGCTGATACCGGCAATAATTAATGTAGCTGCTAAATATAGAAGGGTCAGCACAAGAGCCTCAGCCGCGGTAACCGAGTTATAATTCCGGTTAAAACCATGAAGCACAAAAAAAACGGGGAGCAGCAACAGGTATACCGGCCATGTTTTTATGAAATATGTAAAGCGAAGTAAAGAGGAATGTAAGGAATGGCTCTTATTCATACAATCATGGTTGGCAGTTTTTGACTGGGTATAACGTAATATTGTCTTTTAGAGTTGCCCGGATATTATTTAGGCAGCTACCGTAATATCCGTACAATTATACTTGTAAATTTATTGATAAAAATAAAGAAGCAGCGAATGCAAATCAGTGTTGTTATTCCGACCTGCGAACGTAAAGCAAGACTGCTTTCCCTGCTTCAGAACCTGGAGAGTTCGATCTTTCCGATCCGGGAAGTTATTATTGTCGACTCAGGCAACGATAAACTTTCACCCGCGGAATATTCCCGGTTTAGCAAGCTGACTATAGAGTATATTTCGTCGGAAAGATCAGTTTGTATTCAACGCAACGCCGGTATCAGGATGGCCCGTTCACCCTGGATATTACTTTGCGATGATGATATTGAAATACCACCTGGATATTTACAGCAGTTGGTGCGGCATGTTAATAGCCATCCGGAAGCAGGTGCTGTTTCCGGGCTTTGGCTGGAAAAGGAAAAGGATCAATGGAAAGCAACGCACCCTGTACACTCAACCCGCGAGTTGTGGTGGAAATACATTTTCCACCTGGGTATCTGGGGTGAGATAAATTGTAAGAGTAATTGGTTGACCCAAAGAGCCAAACGATATTATGAACGTAAAGGAAATCATATTTCAAAAGCAGGTTGGCCCGTCAATACTGATTTTGCCGGGGAGTATAGCATATGTCCTGTCTATAGCCTCGGTGCATCCTTGGTAAAAAAAGAATGGCTTACACGTTCACCATATGATGAAGTGCTTGACAGGCACGGCATCGGTGATAATTATGGAGTGGTCGTTGATTTTCCAACGGGCATCCATGTTACCAGCAAGACTTTAGTTTATCATCACCTGGAGGAATCCAACCGGTTAAAAAGATCAGTTCAATACTACAGGAGGATATTGGCCCTCGATTATTTTGCAAAAATAAAACCAGGATTAAAGCATGTCAAAAGACGGCATATTGTCTGGTCACTCACCGGCAATTTGCTGAGCTTTTTGAAAAGGATGGATGGAATAATGATAAGAGCTACCTGCAAAGCCATGAGTAAAATCATTTTTCACAGGAATCCTTACCTGGCGGCAGCCAAAACAAAACAAAAAGTTGTAGAACCAATGCTGTGATCGTATTAATGAGACCGGATGCAATTCAGTAACGTAAATATTATCGGCAAGGAAGGTGTAAAAAGCATTGTCGTAGAAAATGGGCTGATCAGAACCATTGTCGACCAACGATTGGCCTCAGCCGGTCAAAATGCTGAATGCATCGATTTGGCCGGTGCATTGGCTTTTCCGGGACTGATCAATTCACATGATCATCTTGATTTCAACTTATTTGCCCGGACAGGCAATAGAATTTATAATAGTTATGTGGAATGGGGTGCGGATATTCAATCACGAAATAAAAATAGCATTGATGCGGTATTGAATATTCCGAAACAATTGCGCGTTGAATGGGGCATCTATAAGAATTTAGTAAATGGGGTGACTACAGTAATCAATCATGGAGAACATCTTGAAATACAAAACCCGTTGATAAATGTATTCCAGGATTGTTATTCCTTGCATTCGGTAGCGCTGGAAAAAGCATGGAGGTTCAAACTGAACCGGCCATTTGCAAGAGATCAGCCGTTCGTTATCCATGTGGGCGAGGGAACAGACGCTTCTTCTTACGAAGAAATTGACAAACTTATCAGGTGGAACCTGTTTAAGCGAAAAATGATAGCTGTACACGGCGTTTCCATGGATTCAAGACAGGCGAGGGCATTTGAAGCATTGATTTGGTGCCCGGATTCAAATTTTTTTCTATTGAATTCGACTTCAAAACTGAATGAGCTAAAGAAAGTAACAAAGATCCTGTTTGGAACAGATTCAACTGTGTCGGCAGGATGGAATCTATGGGAACATCTGCGGCTGGCCCGAAATACAAATATGTTGTCGGACCAGGAAATATTTAATTCAGTGACCAGCCTGCCTGCTTCCGTTTGGGGACTTCAGGATCGGGGAGCTTTAGTCGAAGGAAAGAGTGCTGATATAGTCGTGGCAAAGAGAAATGATAATAGCCATTTGCTGGATAATTTCTTTCAGTTAAATCCGGAGGACATTTTACTCGTACTGAACAAAGGAGAAATAGTTCTATTTGATGAA
>JANWHX010000266.1 GCA_025450235.1 Chitinophagaceae bacterium
AATCCGCGATCATTATCCGCGAAATCCGTGATCTACTTTTTTGCTTTTTCTTTCTTCGTACCATATTTGGAACGGCTTTGCTTGCGGTCTTTTACCCCTGCTGTATCCAATGAACCCCGGACTATATGATAACGAACACCTGGAAGGTCTTTTACACGACCACCACGGATCAAAACGATTGAATGTTCCTGCAGGTTGTGCCCTTCACCCGGGATATAGGCAATAACTTCTACCTTGTTAGTCAAACGAACTTTAGCCACTTTGCGAAGTGCTGAGTTTGGTTTTTTGGGAGTAGTTGTATAAACACGGGTACATACACCACGGCGCTGGGGGCAGCTATCCAATGCACGCGATTTGCTTTTGGCCCTGATTATCTCTCTTCCTTTACGAACTAATTGTTGAATTGTAGGCATTATTGACCATTAATTTTTGGGAGGGCAAAGGTAAGGGGCACAAGGCAAAGCGCAAAATATTCGGCAGACAAGTTAATCAGTTAATTGATAGATTAGTTGATTGGGATTAATGACCTGTCAATCATTCGACTAATAAACTAATCAGCCATACCCTGCTAATCAACTAAACCTTCCACATCCACCCATACTTATCTTCCCTCCTGCCTTCCCGAATGTCGGCAAGCCATTTCTTTAAAGTGGGGCCAGTTTTCCATTTATCGACATCAAAATGCATGACAAAATCTTTGTAGCGAAGCTCTTTGATCAGGGATATGGTTGCCGCTGTGCCGGTACCAAATACTTCGTAAAGCAAGCCTGCTTTGTAGGCATCAATAACACTATCAATACTTAAAGGTCTTTCTTCAACTGTAAAGCCCATTTCTCTTAACAAGGTAATTGCGCTCTGGCGGGTCACACCATCCAAAATGGTCTCCTGGTCGAGATCCGGGGTGATGGCTGTGTTGCCAATGATGAAGAACACGTTCATCGTACCTATTTCCTGCACGTATTTGTGTTCGAATGCATCCGTCCATAATACCTGGTCGTACCCCTTACTTCTCGCTTCAGCGGTTGCCAGCATAGCAGATCCATAATTTCCTGCCGCCTTTGCATAGCCAACACCACCCGGCGCAGCGCGAACATATTTCTCTTCTACATAGATCCTCATCGGCGCCGCATAATACGGGCCGGTTGGACTTAGAATGATCATGAATTTATAATTATCCGAGGGACGAACACCAATCAATTCATCCGAAGAAAACATAAATGGGCGGATATAGAGAGAGTGATCTTCACGTGAGGGTATCCAATTTTTATCGAGTTCGATAAGCTTACGCATTCCTTCCATGAACAACTCTTCCGGAACTGTCGGCATCTGCATCCTTTCCGCCGAAATATTGAAGCGGCGAAAATTATCATACGGCCGGAAAATAAAAGCATTTCCTTCCCGATCCTTATAAGCCTTAATTCCTTCGAATATTGCCTGGCCATAATGTAATGCGGCCAATGACGGGCTCATTAACAGTGGCTGGTATGGTTTGATCTCAATATTCTTCCACCGGCCGTCCTCATAGTCTGCCTCCAGCATATGATCTGAAAAATAGCGACCAAACGGAAGATTATCAAGGCTTAGATCCTGCAGTTTACTCCCTTCCACCTTCGTAATTGAAATATCCATCGCTGCGGTCATAAAAAGTTACTTTTGAAGCTTCAAAGAAACGAAAAAAAACTAACACCCCTTAGTATTTTGTCCAATTTATGAGCCTAAACGACATCCAGTTACCTGTTTCAACCATTGCAGAGCTTTATCATCTTTCTCTTATTGAAGACAATGAGGTTTCGGCGGATACAGCCGCGAATACAAATGCCACTGATGCTCAAAAACATCTTGGAGATAACAATAAAAACATTTTGATCGTTGTTGACTACGCGGACCTAGCGTTTTTACCCGATGAAGAACTTTCTTTTTTAACCAAACTGCTTGCTGCATGCAAACTCAGCCTTGCTGATGTGGCAATTGTGAACATGAATAATCATAAAGAAAAAACCTATAAAGAACTTATTTCAACATTCAAAAGCAGGATTGTTTTTTTATTTGGTATTGAACCGGCTTCATTTGGCCTTCCGGTAAGTTTTCCTCATTTCCAGATTCAGCCTTTTACTAATGCGACATTTTTATTTACACCCACTTTAGATCAATGTAATAAAGATGCGTTATTAAAGAGTAAATTGTGGGTTTGCCTTCGCCGCATCTTTGTCGTTTGATGTTTTACTTTTATTTTGTCGTTATGAAACTGATCTTCGCCACCAATAATCAGCACAAAGCCGAAGAAGTCAATGCGATTATTGGAGGTTCTTTCAACGTAGTTACTTTGGCACAAGCGGGGATCGATTTGGACATTCCTGAACCACATGATACGCTGGAGGCGAATGCTTCTGAAAAATCGAGAACTATCTATGAACTTACAAATACGAATTGTTTCAGTGAGGACACTGGTCTTGAAGTAAGAGCATTGAATGGTGAACCGGGTGTCAAAAGTGCCCGTTATGCCGGCGAAGACAGGTCTTTTGACAAGAATATTGAAAAGCTTTTGCAAAAACTGCAGAATAAACCCGACAAAACCGCAAGGTTCCGGGCTGTAATTTCTCTTATAATAGATGGAAAAGAGGCACTATTTGAAGGCATTTGTTCTGGCAGGATTATCCAGGATAAACGAGGGACCCAGGGTTTTGGATACGACCCTGTTTTCATTCCCGACGGTGCGGATAAGACCTTTGGAGAGATGAGTTTGGATGAAAAGACCATGTATAGTCACCGGGCGAAAGCCACCCAAAAACTGGTAGCATTTTTGAATAACATAGAACCAATTAAAAAAATCTGAACTCTGAACGCAACCATACCACTCCCGAAAGCGACTTAATCAGTGGATGCATTGAAGGCGACCGGCGGATGCAGGAAGAATTGTATCGCCGTTTTTCTCCCCGCATGTACGCTGTTTGTCTCCGTTATGCCACCAGTTCTGAGGAAGCAGAGGACATTTTACAGGAAGGATTTATCAAGATCTTTAAAAAGCTGAGCAGCTACCGGGGAGATGGATCGTTTGAAGGCTGGATAAGAAGAGTATTTGTCAATACAGCCATCGAACATTTTCGCCGCAGAAAGTACCTGCAGCCCGTAACCGAGAAAGAAGAAAATACGATCGAAGGGAAATTCCTTTCCGTTTTGGATCATTTGGGCGAAAAAGACATATTGGATTTAGTCAGACAATTATCACCCGGTTACAGAACAGTATTTAATATGTATGTAGTGGAAGGCTACACCCACAAAGAAATCGGCGATATGCTCGGAATAAGTGAAGGCACCAGCAAATCACAATTGTCGAGAGCTAAAGTGATATTACAGGACATGGTGAAGAAACATATAGAACAAAATGAGGTAAAGGCAAAACCATGAGCAGCGTGCAAGAAAAATTATATAACTACGAACAAACTCCTCCCCCAAAAGTTTGGGATAAGATTAATGCTGCCCTGGATGAATCACATTTAAGCGACGAGTTCCCCTCTACTTTATATAATGCAGAAGTAATGCCTCCGGCAAATGCCTGGGACAAGATAGCCGGCGCATTGGAACCTGTGCAGGCTCCCGTAGTCCCGATGCGCAGCAAAACTTTTTCCTTTTTTCGGTACGCTGTCGCCGCTGTCTTGATCGGTATTGTAGCATTTGCTGTCATTAAATGGACAAATGGGAACGATACCCGAACTTACAGCGGGATCGCAGCAACTGATTCCTCAAAAAATAAGAGATCGACAAATGATCCAGCTAAGGTAGAGGAGATCAAACCGGCGACAGAAGGACTGGATGAAACAATTGCCGCAGCAACGGATCCCCAAATAAAAACGACGACAATAAAAAGAGCAAGAAATAATTATACAATTCCTGATGATCTCAATGAAATAGAGCCGATCTACGCTTATAATGAACATACTCCCAATCTCGCTGACAGGTACTTCATGCTGATGACCCCAGACGGTGGAATCATCCGGATGTCAAAGAAATGGGGCAATCTGGTATGTTGTGTATCCGGCCAGGACCAGGATGAGAATTGCAAGGACCAGTTAAAGAAATGGCAGGAAAAAATAGCTTGCTCCCCCGTTACAACATCTGCCGGCAACTTCATGGATGTTCTTAGCCTGGTGAGTGCGCTGAATGATTCAGAGCTTTAAATTTCCTTTCTTTAATTTTATCGTCAAACCATTTTCATGGCAAGAATAAAAATTGATCTGCCGGAAAAGTTCTCTTTTTCCACAAATATTCCCGTTCGTATTACAGATGTTAATTATGGTGGCCATGTTGGCAATGACACGGTACTTAGCATCATTCATGAAGCCAGGATGCAATTCCTCAAAAGTTACGGCTATGAAGAAATGGAATTTGAAGGCGTAGGCATGATCATGTCTGACGTGGGAATAGAATTCAGGAATGAACTGTTTTACGGGGACGTGGTAACTGCCTTTGTCATGATAAAGGAATTCAGCAAGGTAAGTTTTGATATCTATTATAGGTTAGAAAAGGACACCGCAGACAAAAAAACAATCGTTGCGATTGCAAAGACAGGAATGGTTTGTTATGATTATGAAAAGAAAAAGATTATGCCTGTTCCAGACAGGGCGGTTAAAAACCTGCGGGTGCCGGGACATGGTTGACGACTGATCAACTGTTCCAGATTCTCCAGCTTTCTTCGGCCTGGATGACCAGCATTTCATACCCGTTTTTTATTATGGCTCCCTTTTGCTCGCCTTTTTGAAGAAACAGGGATTTTTCGGGATTGTAGACAAGATCGAAAAGGTAATGTCGCGATGTTAATGATTCGTAGGGAACAGGTGGCGCCTCATTAACGCGGGGATACGTACCCAATGGAGTAGTATTAATGATAATTGTGTGGTCCGACATGATGCTGCCCGTAAGTTGCTCATAGGAATAATTATGAACCGAGGGCTTTCGGGAAACATATTTATACGTGATCCGCAATTTCTTTAAAACAAATTCAACGGCTTTGGCCGCGCCGCCCGTTCCAAGTATCAACGCATTTTTATGATGAGGCTGCAGTGATTGCTTAAAAGATCTTTCGAACCCTTCTACGTCGGTGTTATGTCCTTTTAATTTTCCGCTATTGATCTGAATACAATTGCAGGCTTTGATCTTTTTAACCACTTCATCCTTTTCATCGAGAAATGACAATACCTGTTCTTTATAGGGTATGGTTACGTTTAAGCCTTCAAGGTCCGGATGCTTTTCCAGTACCGTTCTTAATTCGTTAATTGAAGAAATTGAATAGAGCTCATATGCGCAATTATCCAGCCCTTCCCTCTCAAACTTTTCGCTGAAATATTTCCGGGAAAAAGAATGGGTCAATGGATAACCGATGAGTCCGAACAGCCGCATCAGGCTTCTTTTTTATCAAGAAATAGGTCAAATGTATCGCCGCGAAGACCAACACGCATGGCTTCTAATGGAATTACCTCCGATGGTGCTATGTTTCCGAGGTTGACATTACAGCCCAGCAATTCTATAAAATAAAGCTGCTGCGCTTTCTGAGGAGCTTCCCAGATAATTTTTTCGCCGGGTATTTGCGTAAGTATTTCCTGCACCAGCCCCTCCCTGACCTCACCGGTGCCGCGATATATTCCTACATTGCCGGCTTCTCTCGCCTCGGCGATCACATACGTTGATCCGGCATTAAGCTCTGCTTTCATCAATTCAATCCATTTATAGGGTGGAATGATATGCGCCGCATCCTTACTGCCCACTTCACTCAGCACAGTGCCATACTTAGTCATCTTCTCGATATAACCGCATTTTTCCGAATGAGGAATAGTGATTGATCCATCACTTACTTCCATATAACTGATACCGTATTGCTCACATACTTTCAGGTAATCATCAAACTGGTTACGGATCAGGAACGCTTCGAACAAGGTGCCACCAAAATAAACCGGAATGTCATATGACTGGTATATCTCGAGTTTTTCCTTCAGGTTGGGAGTAACGAAGGAAGTTCCAAAACCAAGTTTTAGTATGTCTACATGCGGATGGCAAACACTGAGAAAATTCTGCGCTTCATTTACACTTAGCCCCTTATCCATTATCATAGTGACACCGGAGCTTCGTGGTTTTTTTACCCGATCGGGAATCTGGGACAAATGAAAATTCATACGTCTAAAGTTGTTTCAGCATTATCTGCCTTCGTGGCTTCATCGAACTGGCGCAAAAATAGGGAAGAATGGGAAGGAATCGTAAGAGTTAACAAGAACGCAAAAGATTTTCAAATGGATTTATTGCGTTTAAACTTTGCCACTATATCCACCACCTGTTGATTTTGCAAAACCGATGGATTCAATTCAATGAATTTTCTTAAGAGTTTTGGCGATTTAATCATCGCATGCTCGAGTTGAAGTAAGGCTTCTTTGGTCTTTGCGGACGCCAGCAACACAGCTGCTCTATAATAAAGGAACAGGGGTTTCTCATTCGTGATTTTCAACGCCGCATCGGCCTGCCCCAATGCCTCATCCAGGTAACCGGCTTTGTAAAGGCATCTTATCAAGGCTTCCCATCCTGAAACATTGCGGGGACGTATACGAACTGCATTGGAAAAAAATTGAATGGCATCTTTCATCAGGCCGAGTTCCATCTTAGCTTCGCCCATCAATATATTATACTCCGGCTGTAACTTATGAATCTTCATTGCATTGTCCAATTGTTTTATGCAACTGTCCCATTGCCGTTCATTGAAATAGGTGCAGGCAATCTTATAAAACAACTTACTGTCCTCCTGGTTCAGGTGAGAGGCCTTGCGATAATAAAACCTTGCCTGCGCATAGTTTTTGAGCCTGTCGTAACAATGCCCGATCGCTTCATAGATCACGTCTTCCGGTTTGGCCAGTTCAGTTACCTTCTCCAGCGCCTCAATAGCTTCTTTGTATTTTCTTAGCCGGATGTATGCATCACCCATATTACGATATGCATAATCAAATTTCTCTTCAATGGCCACTGAATACAAATAAGCATCAATGGCTTTCTCGTATAATTTAAGTCCCTGGTAAGCAGCCGCAAGGTTGAACCATGCGAGTTCGTTGTAAGGGAAATCATCTATGATCTGTTTATGTAACCGTATGCTTTCCTCATTTCGGCCTGTGAAATCTGTCCAGAAACATACTTTGTAGAGTGCCTCTTCGTTATTCGGATCCTGCTCCAGGATCATTTTAAGGCAATCAAACACTTTATCAAATTCTTCATAGTCATCATATACGTCGGCTAATTCAAAAAGTAACTCGAGTTTTTCTTCTCCTTCAAACAATGAAAGCGCTTCCTCAAGCAGGTCTACAGCTTTTTGCTGTTCGTCCATAGCGAGGTAAGCATCGGTTTTAAGAATATAAAGATTTATATCACTGCTGTCGAATAAAGCGGCTTGTTCCAATATTTCCAAAGCTTTCTTGTATTGCCGGTTTGTCAGTAAAATATCAGCTTTTTTTATCAGCAGAGTGGAAGAATAAGGATAACGTTCTATGGCAAGTTCCGACGCTTCCAGCGCTTTGGCCATATCTTCGTTTTCCTCAAAATGCGAGATTATTTTTTCAAAGGCTTCCTCTTCAAGAAAAGAACTGCTGCGGCCTTGTTTTAAATTCTCATATTGCTTCAAAAGTTCCCGAATCAGGTCGCGGTCTTGACTATGCGGATTTTCTTTCATGGGTTCCTGAGTTTTTGTAAATCTTCCTATAAAGAACGAAAAAAAGGAGCCAGGAGTTGTAGCGCTTGAAAAACGTTATAATCAACAAGTTAATAGAAAACTGCCGAATATACGAATGATAAGTTTTCCCCATTTGTGTACAGTTGCCGGCTTTTTTTTTGGGGATATGTAACAATTCTCTGATTCCGCCGTTAAATAAGTGTCAAAATTCTGGACAGACGGTTTGATTATATCCCATTTTTCTTGTTAAATTTGCTGAGCAGTGAAAACTAACTCGACGATATTGAAAACGTTCACCAAAAAATTAGCCCTGGTTACATTAATGGCGGCTATTGGCGTTGGAGCTTTTGCGACCCTGGGAGATGGAAAGGCCAGCGATGTAAACCCCAAAAAGAAATCATTGCTTACTTCTAAAAAATCTTATCAAACCGGTTCGGTTTCTTTAAAGTCTAATTATTCATTTCGTGGCAGCCAGGTAATTGGTTCTTCACAGGGCAGCCAATATATCAGCCTGAATACGCCGGTAACCTACCAGAGCGGTCATACTTCCTATACAGTGCCTTTAAAGAAAAAGGTGATTCTGAATGACAAGGTTGTCTTTAACCCAAATGCGGCCACCAGGCGCTAATTACTGCTGGTTCCAATACTTTCCTCATAACTCATAATTCTGTAGCCTGATTTTGGCAGGTCAAACTTTGCCGCAGGAACAAGATTGAAATTAATATTGGAAACTGTGTACGTCACTTTCAATTTACCCAATGAGGCTTCATATTGCATAGCCAGTCCCGGTAAATTCTTGTTGAGATATTGAAAATCTTTATTAACGGGGGTAAGGTCTTTTGTGAAGAACACGGTGAAACTGGTGCTGTCGCTGAGACGACCGGTGGCTTTCTGGCAATTATATCCCTGGATGGTCTTGAATTCATTCAGGTAAGTAAACACCACGCCTTCATATCTCTTATTCGAAGCCTTCCAGTTTTCCGGGGTCATCGCGATCATATATTTCTGTTCTCCATAATCTTTTAAGATGGTCACCTTTCCTGTTTTTCCATCGATAATAGTGGACTGTGTTCCTAGTGAACTTACCATTTCGGACCGGCTCGAGTTCCCTTTGAGGTAGATTACGCTGGTGGCTCCGTCGAGAAGGTCGACCGCCTGCGGCGCGGTGTTGCTTGTATTGATAACTATATCATATGTAATAGTAGCTTCTGTTATTCTTTTCTGCCCCCAGGCGGGTGCAGAAATATATAACCCGGCCAATAATACCACTATTTGATTTAATTTTTTCATGTTGAACACATCTGCTACATTAAGGACGTGCCAATTTACCCATTAAGTTGCGTCGAAAAAATTCAAGTTTTGCAGTTAAAAGCCAGGTATGTTAATATGAAATCGGTTTTTTAACACCTGCCTTGCGGGTGGTCTATCGTTTTCCTTTTTGTTGCATTTCTTTCATCTTCTTCTGTTGCTCCTGCATCTGCTCCATGCGCTCCTGCCATTTTGATTTAGTCTTTGGCTTTTTACGATTCTCTTCGATCTTCGCAAGTATTTTATCATGATCAATAATATAATTCTGTATTATATACTGTAGTATAAGGGTAACTATATTTGATACAGTGTAATACCAGGTCAGCGCCGAAGGGAGATTATTAAAGATGAACAAGAGAAATATAGGGAAAATATAGGGCATGTATTTAAGAACGGGGTTGCTCTGGTCCGGCGTCATACTCATACTATAAATTGAAATGAGCAAACTCGTCAATACAGCCGTAATCGTAAACAAACTCAGGTGACTGCCAAGCAAGGGTATATTAAATCCAAACTTGATTACATCATCAAATGCAGAAAGATCTTTTGCCCATAAAAAATCTGCGCCCCGCAGATCCACACTTGCGCTGAAAAAACTATAAAGTGCAAAAAATATCGGGATCTGGAATAAAGCGGGTATGCAACCGCCTAAAGGATTTACACCGGCTTCACGAAAAAGTTTCATCTGGTCCACGCTCATTGCCTGCTGATCACCGCCATGTTTTTCTTTCAGCTTTGCAATTTCGGGTCTCAGGGCTTTCATTTTAGCGCCGCTCAAATAGCTTTTATACGTCAGGGGCGAAATCAGTAAGCGGATAAAAAGAGTAAGCAATGCAATAACAATTCCATAATTAGCGACAAATCCTTTAATAGTATCCCAGACGGGTAGGATCACAAACCGGTTCAGGGGCCTGACAAAAGCATACATTCCCTGGCCAAGGTTGATCAGTTTGGACAACCCGAGATCATATTTCTTCAATGTGTTATGATCAGCGGGACCATAAAACAAACTGAACCCGACCTTTCCAGAAGCGGATACGGGTACCTGCATCTGCGTTCTGGCCTGTACGATTATTTGCTTTTCGTCCGGTGGTACTGTCCAGCCAATGGACCCGGAAGAGAAATGATCTTTTGCAATTAAGAATCCATTAAAAAAGCGCTGCCTTATTCCTATCCAGTTGACCGGCTTTGTAAACGTCACACTGTCCCTTCTGCCGATAGTATGGTAATCAAAATCTCCATTTTCGATATATCCTACTTGTGTATTTTGTTTTTCAAACGAAATTGCGGACTCCTGTTGCGCCGCTTCATATTGCCAGGAAAGATTCATATTTCCCTGGTTTAACAGTTTATCAGCACCATTTAATTGTACATCAAAGTCAATCATGTAATCATTCTTCTTCACGATGAATTGATGGGTGATCCCAATTGCAGAAAGACTGTCAAATGGTAATGTAAATGAAACAATAGTGTTGTCGCCATCCTTTGTAATGGCAGGCGCGCTGAAAAACAAATCGCCGGTTTCGGCAGTCTCGGTGCCAAGCTTGATCTTATAACTAATCCGGTCAAAGGCAGAGGCTGCCAGTTTAACGAAGCCACTGTCTTTATTCTTGAAATTATTTAATTCAATCCATTTTGGCTGACCGCCTTTGTTGGTGAACGCAATAGTGAAAAGATCTGTTTTTACCCGCGTTATTTGCTCAGTTCCGGTATCAGCACCATGCAGGCTGCTTTCACGTGCAATTTTAATGGCTGAATCTTTTACCTGTTTTATGGAATCATCCTTGGGGTTATGTAGCCTGGCAATTGAATCCTCTCTTTGTTTTTGGGCAGCCAGCTCAATATTCTTTTCTTTCTGGTATTCATTCTGTTGCTTATTTGTAAAAAAGAAATAACCAAAGAACAGCGCCGCCAGTATCACAAATCCAATGACGGTATTACGATCGAACTTCATGAGAGGTAGAAATTTAAAGACGGCAAAGATAGGTGTTTCAGCCTATCAGTCGTCAGTCTGCAGTTATCAGTCACGATCAATATAGCACTATCATTTTGTCTTTTAATAGAGATATTTTTAACGGTATTTACCAGGATTCTTAATTATATCCCCCAATAACTTACCGACTTCATCCTTTTTGACGGTTATTAGCTTATGCTCTGCTTCATCAATATATCGGCACGCAAAGGCGAAATCGATCCAAACACCCGTTTCTAAATTTTCTGCATCAGTATCAGTTAGCTTACTTATGAAGTGAGCCGGGTATTTACGTCGTTGATAAGCTTCAGCAAAATTTGCGCACACAGATCTTGAGCTTCTTCTAATTTGATCAGTCAGGCTATATTTCTCTTCTTTTGGAAATCGTTTCGAAATTTCAAATATATCCATGGCGAGTGCAAATGCCTTAGTATAAACTAAAAGGTCTTTGAAATTTCCCATAAATGATTTATAAGCAATAAAATTACAATCCAACCAAGCAGGTTTTATAGTCTTTTTCGGTAAAACGAGTGTTTATTCCTGAAGACTGTGGATTGGCGACTATGGACTGAAGACTGTGGACTGGCGACTGTCGACTGAAGACTGTGGACTGCCGACTGTGGACTGCCGACTGTGGACTGCGACTGTAGACTGGCGACTGCCGACTGTGGACTGCCGACTGCGGACTGCGGACTGTAAACTGCTCAAATCATCTCACTGTGAAGTAGCGGATTCTTGACTTCATTCTTATTCTCCGCATACTCTTTCGCCGCTTTAATAAAATGAACGAATATCGGTTGTGGGTTTTCCACAGTGCTTTTCAATTCAGGATGATACTGCACGCCAATAAAGAAAGGATGATTAGGCAATTCGATGATCTCAACCAAACCGGTAGCAGGATTTTTCCCACTCGCTGACATTCCCGCATTTTCAAACTGCTCAAGATATTTATTATTAAACTCCCAGCGATGCCGGTGACGTTCACTTACCGGTGAATGGCCATAGATTCTATGTGCCAGCGTACCCTCTTTTATTTCGCAGGCATATGCACCCAGACGCATTGTACCTCCTTTCGCCGTTATTTTCTTTTGTTCCTCCATCAGATCAATCACAGGCTCTTTGCTATCGGGATCCATTTCAGTCGAATGGGCTTCTTTTAAGCCGAGAACATTGCGGGCAAATTCTATAACGGCCATTTGCATACCGAGACAAATACCAAAGAAGGGTAAATTATTTTCCCTGGCATACTTTACCGCAACGATCTTCCCTTCCACTCCACGGTGTCCGAAACCGGGAGCAACAAGCAAACCATCCAAACCGCCCAATTTCTCAGCTACATTATCATGGGTGATAAATTCGCTATGTACATTCAATACCTGGACCTGGCATTCATTTATGGCACCCGCATGAATAAATGATTCCAATATAGATTTATACGCATCCTGCAATTCAAGATACTTACCGATCAAGCCGATAGTTACCTTGCTTTTTGGGTACTTTAATTTATCTAAGAATTCTTTCCATTTTGTTAACTCCGGCTCATTATAATTTACGATGTCCAGCTTCTTCATACATATTACATCCAGTTTCTCCCGCATCATAGCAAGGGGAACTTCATAAATGGTTGGCGCATCCATCGCTTCTATGACAGCTTCTTGTTTTACATTACAGAACAATGCGATCTTTCGCCGTAATTCCGGCATCAGGGGTCTTTCGGTGCGGCATACAAGTATGTCGGGATGCACGCCTTCCTGGCTCAGCATTTTTACACTATGCTGTGTCGGTTTTGTTTTTAATTCTTTTGCAGCTTTTAAATAGGGGATCAAAGTAAGATGTACTACTACTGAATCTTCCTCCGGCAATTCCCACTGTAATTGACGAACAGCTTCCACAAACGGTAAGCTTTCAATATCACCTACGGTGCCGCCGATCTCAGTGATAACAATGTCATATTTCCCATCCTGACCCAGCTGAAGCATTCGTCTTTTTATCTCATCAGTAATGTGGGGAACAACCTGAACTGTTTTACCCAGGTAAGCTCCCTCCCGTTCTTTATTAATTACCGTCTGGTAGATGCGCCCTGTAGTTACATTATTGGCCTGTGAAGTATATAAATTTAAGAAACGCTCATAGTGGCCAAGATCCAGGTCGGTTTCTGCTCCATCTTCCGTAACATAACATTCACCATGCTCGTATGGATTGAGTGTACCGGGGTCAACATTTATATAGGGGTCAAATTTCTGGATGGTAACTCTCAACCCTCTTGCCTGCAATAGTTTTGCAAGCGAAGCAGCAATGATTCCCTTCCCTAGTGAAGAAGTAACGCCCCCGGTAACAAAAATATACTTAGCCATGATATGGTCAGTTATTTAAACAACCTTTCAATAAAAACCATCAGTTCAAGCAATATAAAATCGCTTAATGCCAGACTGCTTTTACAATAAGATTAATAAACTAAATGAAAAATTTGAATCCCCACCCATTGACCAAACGGATACTCCGAAACAACACTAATAGAAATCAGAAGAATTTCCGGGAGGTCATGCAAAAATAGATTTTATTTTCGTCATTAGAAAATCAAATGCTGGGCTATGTGGAAAAACAAACTGAATTCAGTTTTGACTGAGCAGTAACTCAACAAAACAGTTCAAAGCTTGTGGAGAACTTTGCCAAGACGAGCTTTATAACTGTGGCTTAAGTAATTAAACTTTTATGGGCAAGGAAAAACAAAACGTTGAACCTTTTCCCTTTTCACTCTTTGCCCAAATCTTTCCCCCCTGGCGCTTTACAATCTCAGATGCTATATAAAGTCCGAGTCCCAGCCCGGGAAAAGTGTTAAGAACGGGTTCCGTTACGCGGAAGAAACGGTCAAATACTTTATCAATAAGTCTCTTTTGTATCCCGACGCCAAAATCCTTCACACAAACGGTCACTATGTTCGCTTTTATCTGCGAGCTTACATTTATTTTTTTGGCATTGGGTGAATACTTAATGGCGTTGCTCAACAAATTTGTAAGGACCTGCCCGGTACGTTCACGATCGCCATACATTTCAACAGGCTTGTCCAGCTTCTTTTCTATCTTATGTTGTCTTGTTGTTCTTTGCATTTCCTCGATGACTTCCGAAATAAGATCATTCAGATCGTAACTCTGTTCCCTGAATTTCAACTTCCCTCCTTCAATCCTGGTAAAATCGAGCAGGTCAATTATCAGGGTCGTCAGCCGGTCCACCTGGCTGTTCATTTTTTCCAGCATGTTTGCCGATCGCTTATCGCTGGCATTTTCAAAAACATCCTGCAGGATTTGGGTATATGCTTTAATGCTTGTAACAGGTGTCTTTAATTCATGGCTTGCAATGGCGATGAATTCATCTTTCTGATGTTCGAGTTCTTTTCGATCACTCACATCACGGTAATTGGCAATAATTCCGTTTATTTTTTTATCCGCCAGCAAATTGCGAAAAATGGCTTCGATTGTCCGGTAATCTCCGTCTTTGTGGCGAAGCCGAAATTCTCCATAGAGATTTTCTCCGGGTCTTTCAACCGCCCTTCTAAGCAGGTCAGTCTTAATTTTCCTGTCATCAGGATGAACGATGGGATCCATGTTAATATTCCGGCCAATACGTTCTTCGGATTTATATCCTAAGATCAATTCAATAGCAGCACTTTCATATTTGATCGTTCCATCGCGGTCGAAAACGGTAATGATGTCAGAAGAATTCTGCAACAGCATCCGGAAGCGTTCTTCGTTTTGTTTTAGTTCTTCCTCATATTGTTTACGGTTAGTGATATCCTGCACCGAAAGCAGGATCAATGACTCGTCCAATTCCCTCTTGGAGAACTTTTGTGCATTCAGCAGCATGCTCTTCATACCGATCCTTGGAAATTCAGCTGTCACTTCAAAACCTGTAAAGGATATGTCTTTCTCCTGGACCATCTTAAGTTGTCTTCGCAATTCTGGAATGTTCCAGTGCCCATCTCCGAGGTCATACAATAAATACCCCTCGGTTTCTTCAGGAGTTTCGCGGAACATTTGATAAAATCCTTTATTAGCGCTTTTCACTTTCAGGTCACTGGTAAGCATCAGCAGACTTTCATGCATAGTTTCAATAACCGCCCTGGTATAATCACCTGCCTCCTTCAATTCTGAATTTCTTGTCTGCAATTCTTCATTGATAGTGGTAAGTTCTTCATTGGTAGACTGCAATTCTTCTTTGGAAGTTTCCAATTCTTCATTGATACTTTGCAATTCTTCATTGGATGAAAGTACTTCTTCATTGGAAGACTGCAGTTCCTCGCGGGTCGCTTCAAAATCCTCTGTGATGATCCGTATCGTATCCTTTGCTTCTCTAAGTTGCACTTCAAGACCCGTAAGTCTTTTTTCCTGCGCACTATGACTTCCTGATCTTTTCTTTGTCAGTGGTTCGCTGGCAACTCCATTTTCTTTGAATATGACCAGGTAAAAACTATCCTTCCCGCTTTTTATGGGTGATACTTCAATCGTAATTTCCTGTGAGCCCCCATTAACGCCGACAACGACCCCTTCCTTCCTAACAATTCGTCCCTCTTTTTTTGCCTTATGAATCACTGTACGCAATTCAAAAGCAAGTTCTTCTTTTATCATCTTAAGCAAATGCAGGCTGGCTTTCCCTGACATGGGTTCAAGGAAACGTGAAGTGGAACCCCTGAAACGAAGTATCTCCAGGTCCTTGTTAACTAATACGCTTGCGGGTACATACCGGGTCAGTAACAACTTGTCAGCGGTTTTTTCCAGATCATTATCCCTTGACAAAGGCACCTGCTCAGGCATGCCATTATCGTCCGGCATCTCCGGAAGGGAATAATTACGCATAATAAAATCAAGGTGCAGGGGAGTCGTCACTTGTCTCTTTGTATATATTTTATCGTGCTTATTCATTTGTTCAAAAAGATCAGTGGCAGCTCCAACGGTTTCCGATTTCCCAAGCAATAAAAAACCCGACGGTTTTAATGCATAATGAAAAGCATGCATGATCTTATTTTGTTGAACGGCTTCCAGGTATATCAGTACATTCTGGCAACTGATAATATCCATTTTTGAAAAGGGAGGGTCTTTTAAAAGATTGTGCGGCGCAAATATGCACATATCACGGATTGTCTTAACCACCTGGTATTTTCCGTCCAACTTTATGAAGAATTTGCGCAGCCGCTGGCTGGAAATATTTTGGACGGCGCTTTTTATATAGAGACCGCTTCTTGCTTTTTCAATCGCTTTTTCATTGAGATCGGTCGCAAACATTTGAATCGGCGTGGTAATAGCTTTTTCTCCAAGATGTTCCAATATGATAATCGCAAATGATACAGCTTCCTCCCCCGTGGCACAGCCGGGTATCCAGATACGTATCGGGTCACCGGGCTTCCTGTTCCTAAATAAAGCCGGCAATAGCTTACCAGTAAGGGCCTGGTACATTTGAGGATCGCGAAAAAAATTAGTGACGGTGATCAGCAGGTCCTGGTATAACGCGTCCACTTCAGTTCTGCTGTCGCGCAGCAATTGAGCATAGGCGTGAATGTTGTCCAGCTTGTGCAATGCCATACGCCGGAGAATGCGACGATGAATAGTACTCTGCTTATAATGCGAAAAATCAACTCCACGCTTGGCGTTCATAATCATATGAATCTTTCGGAGCTCATTCCTATTCTGGGAAAAAAACTCATGTTGAGTAGTAACAGCAAAAGGATGCTTGATAAGGGAAGTCAGTTCTTGTGCAATTTTAGCAGGAGGCATGACAAAATCCGCGTAACCCAGTTCGGCTGCATGCCGGGGCATTCCCTGATAATTGGCCGAATCATCCTGCGCAAAAGTAATTCCTCCTTCGTCTTTAATTGCCATCAAGCCTGCTGTACCGTCAGTGCCGGTGCCTGACAACAAAATACCAATAGCGTTTTGCTGATATAATGG
Source organism: Chitinophagaceae bacterium (assembly GCA_025450235.1). Lineage (GTDB taxonomy): Bacteria > Bacteroidota > Bacteroidia > Chitinophagales > Chitinophagaceae > VBAT01. Next base: position 16,916 of record JANWHX010000266.1, read on the forward strand.
TGCCAGCGATGTTAAGAAATAATCTATAGAATGAACCGTATCTTCCTTCGCCTGTTTTTTTAATGTTAATTTACCATCCGCAATACTGACGCTGTATCCCGGAGGTATTACATATACATGATCCTTTTGAACCGCTGTGTTATCTTTTACCTTTTGCACCTTCATTCCTGTTTTTCGCTGGAGGATCTCCGGCAAAAAACTTTCATGGCTGGGCGAAAGATGCTGTATATAAACGTATGCCATTCCCAGGTTAGAAGGCAAATGCTGCAGCAGGTTGGTAAATGCTTCAAGTCCCCCGGCTGAACCCCCTATGCCGACGATCGGAAAAGGTTTTATTCCTTCGGCTTTTTTTTCTTTTACAGATTTTTGTTTATTTGACGTTCCGGGCTTTAACGCGGATCTTTTGGCGGGCTTATTTTTATTGTTGCCTGTTTTTCTTTGTAATTTGTTCTTAACTATATTCTTTGCTGCTTTAGACATGTTCAGCACATTATAGATTTTAGATAAGTATTGGAAAGGTAAGAAATAATAAATCGGCTGAAAAAGTATTAGAAATTTTCAAGACCGCCTTTAGTGTCCATTAACTTCAGCTAAGAACTATTTCCGTCTTCCGAAAGAATTATCTATCACCTATAAAATTCTTATCATATTTCGCACTCTTTTCCATAAGCCATCCCGTTTTTCTTCCTTTTTTTCCTTTTTGATCCGCCCCGGAATCCGGAAACGACCAATACCAGGCCGGAAGTGTTGATCCATTTATGTCTATCCCGCGTACGGTTTTAAAACTCATTTATTTTAACTTCATTATTTTTAATACCCAACCAACAATTATGAAAAAAACTATTCTGCTTATTTGCTTTGCCTCTCTGTACACGATCAGCTTCGCGCAAAAAACGTTTATCTGGTGCGGTACGTTGATTGACGGAATATCCGACCAGCCGAAAAAAAACATGACAATCATTGTAGAAAAGAATAAAATTACCGGTATTGAGAACGGCTACTCTAACCCGGGTACTAATGACAAAACCATTGATCTGAAGGCAAGAACAGTTACACCAGGCTGGATTGATATGCATGTTCACATGGAGAGCGAAACGAAGAAAGGCAATGCAGCAGACAAGTTTATCCAAAACCCTCCCGATATAGCTTTCGAATCAATCGGCTATGCAAAAGTTACTCTTATGGCTGGTTTTACAACGGTAAGGGATCTTGGGGGCAGCGGCGTAAATGTTTCCCTGCGAAATGCAATCAATAAAGGGTCAGTAACCGGTCCAAGAATTTTTACTGCGGGAAAATCAATTGCCACTACCGGCGGTCATGCCGATCCAACAAACAGTTACCGTAAAGATCTTATGGGAGATCCCGGACCTAAAGAGGGCGTGATAAACGGACCTGAAGAAGCCTATCATGCCGTACGCCAGCGATACAAAGATGGTTCAGACCTTATCAAGATAACAGCAACGGGAGGAGTGTTAAGCCAGGCAAAAGACGGAGCCAATGCGCAGTTCACCGAAGAAGAAGTAAAAGCTATCGTAACCGCTGCAAAGGATTATGGTTTCAAAGTAGCCGCACATGCACATGGTGCGGAAGGCATGAAACGGGCCATTCGCGGCGGTGTCAGCTCGATCGAACATGGAAGTTATATGGATGATGAAGCGATTAAGCTGATGAAACAATATGGCACATGGTATGTCCCGACGATCATTGCAGGCAAATCGGTAGCCGATAGTGCAAAAATTCCCGGGTATTATACTGAGGTGGTTACACCAAAAGCATTGGCCATTGGCCCCCTCATTCAAAAAACGTTTGCCAGGGCGTATAAAGAGGGAGTAAAGATCGCTTTTGGAACGGATGCCGGCGTATATAAACATGGCATGAACTGGATGGAATTCGGTTACATGATCGAGGCCGGGATGAAACCAATGGATGCGATCAAATCTGCTACGATCAATGCGGCTGATCTTCTTGGGCAAAAGGAAATGCTTGGAAGCATAGAAGTAAATAAACTCGCCGATATCGTTGCGGTCGACGGCGATCCACTAACCGACTCAAAAGTTTTTGGTAAAGTTGTGTTTGTAATGAAAGATGGAGTTGTCTACAAGCAATAGAAGTATTTCAAGACGGAAGGAAAACCCGGATACTAAACCGGTTTAGATTTATTCACCGATTTTTTGACGGTGCAGTATATATGTTGTAAGGAAAAAAGTAAATTGAGGCTGCATTTTTTTCCACATGCTATACCGGTATATATATAGTTTATGTTTCATCATGGTGCTGATCCATTCTCAGCTTTTCGCCCAAAGAGGTTTGGCGGATTGCACTTTTATACTACCTGACACATCATTCGACGCTCCCATGAAAAAGTTGCCTTTTGCCAGCATAACCGTAACCGATGTCCGCTTTGATACAACCAAACTTGGTTATTTAACTGCATCAATAAAAGAAAACGAACGTAGAATCTGCCTGTCAAATGCCGGTAAACAAATCGGGTCTTACTTAACTGATCACTATGCCAGCGATTCCGTCGTTAATGGAGAAAAAATATTTGCCTTTATTAAGAAATTGTGGATAGACGATGTGGGAGTGGATTCCGTTCGATACGGCTTTTTTTTTAAAATCGAATACTATTTAAACCGGGAAGAATGTTTCTATCCCTTATACAGGTTTGACACTGCTATGGTGATGCATGGAGAATTATCGACCTGGGGAACCTGGATCAATAAAGGTTTAATAGCCAGCGCCCGGAAATTATTTCACACTAACCAGGTCAACCTTGATCAATTGAAATGCTATTCATTGAGACAGATAGATTCCTTTAATTATGCTCCAAAAAATATTCCGATTTTGACAGAGAGAATATTGCGTAAAGGCGTGTATCTAAGTTTTTACCAATTTAAGAACAATAAGCCTGCCTATCGGGATATTGGAATAAATGCGGATGAAGACTTCGACATCCTTTACGTTCAAGGAAAAAATTTAAAAGATTCGGCGATAAATGATGCCTGGGGTTTTTGTGACGGCAGCAAACTATTTATTCGTGTAGGACAAAACTTTTACCCGTTGCATCGCGTAGACCACAATTTTGAATATTACGGAATAGACAAAACGGGCAATCATTCACGTTTTCCCTATTCCCCTGGATCACGGTATTTAGATCCATTAAGTGCGGGGATTGATATGGGGTTTAGAAAACTTATGAGCAGGATAGAAAAGGATGTAGAACGGTTATCCCTTTATCAGCTGGATATGGAGACGGGCCGGAGTACTAAACTGTATTGATCCACCAGATCAATCCTTCGCAATTTTTTTATAGCTCGCCACAATTCCTTTTATTAGCGATGAACTAAATCCCTGGTGCTCCATCTCGTTCAGTCCTGCAATGGTACAACCTTTAGGAGTAGTTACTTTATCAATCTCCTGTTCGGGATGCGATCCTTTTTGTAATAATAATTCAGCGGCTCCTTTTACGGTTTGTGCGGCGATCAGTGACGCTGTGGCCGCATCAAACCCGATCTCTATTCCGCCCTGTATGTTAGCCCGGATATATCGCATCGCATAAGCCGTCCCACATGCGCCGAGTATCGTCGACGCCTCCATCAGCTTTTCATCTATCGTTACTACCTTACCCAGTTTATTGAACAGGTCATTTACATATTTAATATCGTTACTCCCCGCATCTTTGTTACAAATACAGGTCATGCTTTGCTGAATAGCGATCGCAGTATTTGGCATAGCCCGGAACAGGGGCACCTTCTTGCCCACAATGGTTTCGATATCGGTGATGGTGAATCCTGTAACTACCGAGATTAGGATTTTGCCACCCGTTAATTCTTTTTTGATACCATTTAATACGTCCGTTGCCTGGAAGGGTTTTACTGCCAGTATTATTACTTCACTTTTTTTTGCAGCCAGTGCATTGTTGTCCGTAATCCCAATCCCGGTTTCTTTTAATGTACGTAGTGTTGCAATATTTCTTTTTGTAACAATGATCTCAGCCGCTTTGCTAAACTTGCTGATCAATAAGCCTTCTGCTATGGCCGATCCAAGATTGCCCCCACCTATAATCGCGATCTTCTTACCCATAAATTAGTTTTTGTAAAGATACATGGTGGAAAACTTTGCATATATACCATTAGAGAAATGGCTTATTCCAAATCTGGTAAATCTTTTATCTCGTACTTGATTTTTAACCCATGAAATCAAACTACCCTTATATGAAAATCAGGACTTTACCACCATTCCCGCAAGCCATTCTTGTATTTTTTGTTCTTGTTTCGTTTCCTAAATAAAAGCTGAAAACGGAAAGTAACTTTTGTAACAGTAACGTGAGTTAAGCCGGGGAGTGTTCCTGCACCTAAATACGGGAATGCTCCTTTTTTTTAGAAGTAGTTATGCCCCTCCAGAAAGTTCTTAACGTAGTCTCCTACCCCTTTTTCCAATGAATAAAACTCCTCTTTGTATCCGGCAGTTCGAAGTTTATTCATGTTTGCTTCAGTGAAATACTGGTATTTATCCCGGATGTCTGCAGGTGTATCAATGTATTCGATGTTAACCTTCATATTTAATGCCCCAAAGATCGCCTTAACCAGGTCATTGAAACTTCTTGCTTTCCCCGTCCCCAGGTTATAAAGCCCTGAAGCCGGGCCACCAGCTCTCAACTTAAAACTGCCGATCTCCGCCCCGATAACAGCCGGGATCCGGTCTCCGACTTCTTGCATAAACCAGTAGCAGACGGCAACAATGTCATTCACATAAATAAAATCCCTCAGTTGCTCCCCATCATTGAAATCCGGCCGATGCGAACGGAAAAGCCTGACCTTTCCCTTGCCCTGTATTTGATTGAATGAATGAAAGATCACACTGGCCATTCTTTCTTTATGATATTCATTCGGACCATATACATTAAAAAACTTCAATCCCGCCCAGAACGGAGGAACAGTCTGCCGACTCCCGGCTCCTGACTCCCGACTTTTCCCAATGGCCCATTTATCAAATTCATTCTTAGAGATACCGTAGGGATTCAGTGGCTGCAGCTTATCAACGATCTCATGCGAATCAATGTAACCAAGTTCGCCGCTTCCATAGGTAGCGGCCGAAGAAGCATACACTAGTGGAATACTATTCTTACTACAATACTCCCATATTTTTTTTGAGTATTCCACATTCAGTTTTTCATGAACCGTGTAGTCAAACTCGGTCGTGTCTGTTCTAGCACCCAGGTGAAATATGAAATCAACAGAAGG
>JANWHX010000267.1 GCA_025450235.1 Chitinophagaceae bacterium
CTAAATCGGCATAAGCGTGATCACTATTATCATTCAGATATTTATTGGCAAGATCCGATGGGGCGGGCATACCGATGATATCCAATGAAACTCTTCGCAGCAAGGTCTGCTTTTCGGCGATAGCTGATGGTTTAAGTTGCTGCTCTTCTAATTTTTGTTCGATAAAATTATCAACAGGATTTTTTGCCCACCCGGTTTGTGACCGGGGAACGGGGGTCGCCTTTACAGGAAGATACGCCCAATGATCACCCCAGTTAGCGCCTTCTTTTATCCACCGGCGCAAAATGTCAATATCCGATGTGCTGAGAGGATCATGTTTATATGGCATCCGTTCTTCAGGATCGGTATTAGTAATTCGGCGGATCAATTCGCTGTGACCGGGATCTCCGGGGATGATCGCATACTTCCCTGAGGTTGTTTTTGCCAGAGCTTCATCGCGAAACAATACGCTGAATCCGCCTTTTTGCCTGACACCGCCATGGCAGGCGATACAATTTTTATTCAGTATGGGTTTTACTTCGGTAGTAAAATCAACGGGCTTATGTTTACTGCCGCATTGCAGAGCAACTATTGCAGCTACCATCACCGATATAACAAGCAAGAGTTTTTTACCTGGGGCAACCCGCATGATCGTTAAGCATTTTGCTAATCGAAAATAAATTAATTTATCGACTATTGCCTTACAAACAGCGCCACTCGTGATGGTAAGTACTACGCTAAAGCCAGTTATTCTTAATATCCCGCGTATTATAAGAATCACTCATTTATGAGAAGATGAGTTCCTTTATATGGCGAAAATCAGTTTTTATTTATTACCCCGCATTTGGCATTATTTTATCGGCCTTTTTAGAAAAAGACATATGAAACGCGATGGTGCATGCAACAGCCTCTGGCAGGATACAACCCAGAATTTTAATGGTAAGAAAATCGTAGTCAACCCTAATCAGGTCTTCGATGTCATCATCGCGGGTGGAGGCATCACCGGTATTACCACGGGGTTGTTGCTACAAAAGGCGGGGAAATCAGTCCTCATTGCTGAGGCACAATCACCCGGATTTGGAACAACCGGTGGTACAACAGCGCATTTAAATACCTTTTTTGACACTCCATATAATACAATACAAAAAAAATTTGGTGATGATAATGCGAAGCTCGTTGCGAAAGCTGCCCGCCAGGCATTGGAATTCATTAAACGAAATGTAGAAGAATACCAGATTGATTGCGGTTATCAGCAACTTCCGGGTTATCTTTTTTCACAGGATGAAAAACAAAGCAAAGAACTGGAAGATATTCTCAAAGCTTCACAAGGATGTAACGTGGAATGTTCATGGTCAGAACATTTGCCTGTCTTTATCCCTTTCCGAAAAGTTTTACAATTTGACGGACAGGCAACTTTTCATCCTGCCCGTTATCTAATGGCATTGGCAAAAGCATTTGAAAATGCCGGTGGTGTGCTGCTGGAAAACTGCAGGATCACAGACGTAGAAGAGCTTGAATCGGGAAATAAAGTGACAAGCAACCTTGGAAGCTTTACTTCGCAGAATTTTATTTATGCCACCCATATTCCGCCCGGTGTTAACTTGTTACATTTTCGTTGTGCGCCATATCGCAGTTATGCGATAGCAGTAAAACTGGATCAGCAGGCTGCTTATCCTGATGCTTTAGTTTATGACATGTGTGATCCTTATCATTATTATCGCACCCAGGAGATCGACGGAGAATTATATTTTATAGCCGGAGGTGAAGATCATAAAACCGGGCATGAAGAAAACACCGAAGCTTGCTTCAGAAGACTGGAAGCACACATCAGAAAGTTTTTCCCGGTAAAGGAAATAGTTAACCGCTGGTCATCACAATATTTCGAACCCACCGACGGACTTCCATACATTGGGCATTTGCCGGGACATCCGGGCAACATGTATGTAGCTACAGGTTATGGTGGAAATGGAATGATCTATAGCGCTGTGGCCGCCATTACACTGACCGATATGATCACAGGCGGGGAAAGTGAATATGAGGAATTGTTTGACCCCAACAGGATAAAAATGGTAGCCGGCTTTAGCAATTTTGTAAAAGAAGCGGCTGATGTGGTGGGGCATCTTGTCGGAAGGGCGATCCTTCCTTCTGATAAATTGGGAGAACTGGCGGATATGGCTCCCGGTGAAGCAAAAGTTGTAAAATATGAAGGACAGCGACTTGCTTTATATAAGAACGAGAACGGGAAAATATTTGCTTTGAATTCTGCCTGCACGCATATTAAATGTGAAGTGGCATGGAACAGTGCAGAAAAAACATGGGATTGTCCCTGTCATGGCTCACGATTCAGTTATAAAGGGGAGATGCTGACTGCACCGGCGCGTAAGGATCTTTCACCTGTCGAAATCAGAAAGGAAGAAAAAGTATAATAGTGCAAATCCGAAATCCCAAGCTCGAAATCCGAAAAAGTCTTCGATCGGAATCCCTGCCTGTTCGGTAGACAGGGGCTTTTCGAATTTCGGATTTTTAATATCTCAATATCCTAATATCTTAATATCCCAATATCCTAATATCTTAATATCCCAATATCCTAATATCTTAATATCCCAATATCCTAATATCTTAATATCCCAATATCTTACTTAATATCCCAATATCTTAAACACAAACGTCTATCTTTCCGAAAGATCGAATGACCGGGAATGAGCACCTGTTTCAAAAAATACTCTGTCTCTGAAGATCACAAAAGGTTTTTCTTCTTCACTGATGACAGTCGCATGTTCAAGTGGCTTTTCCTTATGTTCCTGTATCTGATTAAATGATTGGTGTATCAGGCTCAACTGGTCATCTATTAACGTGCGCAGTTCTTCACAAAGACATTCATCCGATTTCAACGCTTTTTGATAAGCCAGTACAACTTTTCTTTCATTACTTTCCAGGGCCACGATCATATCGGGAATGCTGTTGCCGGCAACAAAATCGCGAACCCCCGGCCATTCATGATAGATATCACCTCTTATATCAGCACGATCAGCAGGGTCACTTCCGGTCATATCAACATGCCCTCTTAGCTGAAGTATACAATGGCGGCATTGAATAATTAATTTTTTTATATGATTTCGGACCGATTCATCGTGGTTCGGCCATTTCACTATTTTTTCGTAAGCCGCCTTCCTGTCATTTTGAATTAACAAAAGATCATGCATGACTTCGGTGCTTTTATCAAATCGGTTCATAGTTGGTATTTTATTGATTAATGAACCCGGTTTATAGCCGGGTTCATTATTTTATTGCCAATACTTATTTCTCGCTGTCGTTTCCTTACGTAATACTATGCAATTTTTTACCTGGCAAGTGTCGTCACAACGTCAATTTTTATTTTTTACTGCCCCGTTTGGTTGACGATGATTTAGTTTTATTGCCGGTTTTTTGCGTTGACGACGAACTACCGCCCTTGTTCGACCGGCTGGAGCCCTGGCCCTGGCGGCGATTGTTACCGTTATTACGTGACTGGTTGCTACCTGCGTCTGAATCAGAATCATAACGGTCGATACGTTGGCCTGATCTTCCATAATCATCATCATAATCCCGGTTCACACGGCGGTCGTTACCATAGCTTCCGCCCCGTCCTTCTTCACCGGATGAAAAACTTCGACCAGATGAAGAACCGCGATCCCTTTCATTTTCCTGCGATCCTGAACTGTAGTTGCGGCGCATTCCCGAATTCATGCTTCCTCCATTGCCTGAGCCTGACCTGCTGCGGCCCATGCTTCCAAATCCTCTTCTTGAATAACCGCCGCTGTCGCCGGCATTACCATAGCGTTCGCGGTCTTCATAGTTCCGTCTGCCTTCGTCCTGTCCATAACGTCCGCTTTCTTCATAATTTCTACGACCACCCTCATCCTGTCTATTGCGGCCACTATCTTCATGGTTTCTGCGTCCTCCTTGCTGTTCGTCCTGCCCGTAACGTCCGCTGCCTTCAAAATTTCTGCGACCACCCTGGTATTCATTCTGGTCGCGGAAACGATTACCAGTATCTTCGAAGTCATCCTCCTCATACCTGCTTCCGCCCCGGCTACGTGACCCGAAATTTCTTCCGTCTTCGTCATCATCGAAATCATTTTCATACCAGTCGTTGCTGGTATCACGGTTGCTGTTCATATAGCGATCCTCATCATAATCGTTCCAATTCCCTCTTGCTTCATCATAGCCGCCTCGTCGATCGCTTCCCCTGTCTTCGCCGCGTCCGTTGCGTCGGCGGTCTTCAGAATCCCTGCTTGAAGACCTCGAGTTTCTTCTTGTTGCCATAGCATGAATTTTTTTAGATTAATAAAAAGCACATATCACCAAGCACGCTACAAAGAATATGCCTTTTGATAAACAGGCAGATAGCGAAGAGTTCGCATGTATCACGAATAAATTTTTCCTCCCACTCAATAATCATGTGTATTTATTTCTACAAGATTAGTGTTGACAAAAACAAATGGAATATCCATGGTTGGTCCTCATATGGTATGATTTTTTCATTACCCTTATTATGAAGAAGAAAACTAGCCAGATAAACAAAGAGAATATTCAATTTAATTCAAACAGGCGTCGTCCGGAAATCAGGGATAATCTCGATAACAGGAAAAATGAAGAACAGGAGTTTAAAGGAGATGATGTTACGCATAATAAGAAGGAACACCGGAAGCCTGAGAAAAGAAAGTAAAGTATCACTATGAAAATTTTCATGTAAGGAGCTTTCGCAAATCCGCGAAGGCTTCTTCGTTTTGAATTGATTAAATGAGGGTGATGAAATGGCATATCGGATGTTCAGGCTTTAGTTATAAAGAATGGAAAAATGTTTTTTATCCCCCCAAACTTCCCGTCCGCAAATGGTTCAGCTACTACAGTGATCGATTTAACACACTGGAACTTAATTTCACGTTTTATCGCTTTCCCCGGCTTCCTCTCCTGCAAAACTGGTATGAAAAAAGTCCGGAATATTTTTCTTTTGCCGTCAAGGCGCCCAGGCTTATCACCCATTATAAACAATTAAATGATTGTGAAGGGCTGCTGCTGGATTTTCAAACAGTCTGCCGCGAAGGGTTAAAAGAAAAACTTGGTCCCCTGTTATTCCAGTTCCCGGCACGATTCACCTATACACCCGAACGCATCGAACGGATCATTGCCAGCATGGATCCTTCATTCGTCAATGTTGTTGAATTCCGACATAGCAGCTGGTGGGATAAAAAAGTCTATGCCGTTCTTAAAAAACACAATATTGTATTTTGCGGCATGAGTTATCCCGGCCTTCCTGATGATCCGATCAGGACGGCTCCGACCATCTACTACCGGTTTCATGGAATTGAAAAACTATACTACTCGAGTTATGATGAATTAACTCTTAAGAGAAAAGCTGATGCCATACAACGGTACAAAAACACAAAGGAAATATTTTGCTACTTTAATAATACGGCGGCTGTAGGTGCTATCGCGAATGCATTGTGGCTGGAAGGGTATGCAGCCGCCAGTGTAATTGAAAGCATATCCAAATGATAAATCCCGCAGGAGCGGGATTTATCTTGGTACTCATGTTTAACCCTGGTGTATCAATATTTTTCCATTTCGGTTTCTTTTTCTTTTTTATTCCATGAATATTTCCCTTCTTCTTCTGCCTCAATGTTAACATGTCTTTCCGCTATCCGGGTTAAGGCCTTGTCCGTATCTTCCTCTTCATTGAGTGTCTTATCTAAAAGATCTGCAGCCCTGTCAAGGCCCATTGTAATGGCTAACTGAACCAGGCCGCCGTAGCTTGCAATCTCGTAGTGCTCCACCTTTTGCGCCGCAATAATCAACGCTGCGTCTCTCGTCATTGTTCCTTCTTTTGTTTCGCTTATAATACTCTTTGATTCTTTTATTAATCCTTCTATTGCGTCACATTTTTTCCCTTCAGCTTCCTTACCCAGTAATTTAAAGATCCTTTCCAACCTGGTTACGTGACGCTGGGTTTGTTCGAGGTGTGCCTTAAATGCGTCCTCCAGTTCTTCAGTTGTAGTTGCCTTTTGCATTTCAGGCAACGCTTTTAGTAATTGTTGTTCGGCATAATATATATCCTTTAGCTGGTCAACAAAGAATTTCTCCAGTAATGATTCCTGTCCGTTCTTTTGTTGCTTACTTCCTGACCCATTTTTTTCAGCTGTAGCGGAATTGGTCTTTGATTGTTTCATGGTGTAAAGTTTTAGATGTGAAATGAGCAAAGTATCAGCAGGGACTTCACAAACTGTATGCCTTGCCTGCCATGGCGTGGAAAAGAATCCCGCCGGACAAGCCCTGAAAGCAATGAGAAACAAATATTGATTACCACAAACTAAATCTCTTTGAAAAAATTTTAGCCGGCTAAGCTTCGGAAGGATGGGGAAATATTTTCTACAGATCGACCGCTCTGACCAATTCTTTACTCCGTCAATGGAGCTCATTGATCTTTTCAAACTCATACTTTCCTTTGATATGCTGATTTAAAAAAGCTCCTTTAGAAGCAGAGGTTTTAAGTGCTTTAAAGACTTTTTCAGGCACTTCTTTATAATTGTAAATGAGCCCAGACACAAATCTTATTCTTAAGACATGCATAGCCGCGTCATAACTCATTGATGCTATCACAGAAGAAGGCATATTGAAACATTTACTTTCTTCAAAATAAACTTTTAAAATAGTGCCATAACTAACCGGAAAATGAGATTCTGAATCTGTCTGAAATAATTTCTTGTTGAACTCCGCATCTAATCAGGGCTAAAGCCCTATCACAAATTGTATTTCATAACCCCAGCCTTAAGGCTGGGGTTATGAGCATTAGACACAACCGGGGCTTTAGCCCCGTATATAAGTTCCTTTAGGAAAAAAAAAGACAAGTTAATACTTCACCTGGCAATTCTCACAATAAAATGTGCGGCGTTTGGTTTTGCCGGGGTATTTTTTAATTAGAGGCAAATTGCACCGGGGACAGATCTTTTTCGTATGTACCAGCCAATTTTTTTTTAATACAAATGCTTTCTTCCATTTGAGAAAATCAAAGCTATAGTTCCGGGCTTCCTGTACAAGCTGTGTTAATTTTTTTGCAGGAATATTTTTAACCAGGGTTTCCGGATGCAGCCTGATGCGAAATAAAACTTCATTCTTAATAATATTACCTACACCGGAAAATACCTGCTGATCCAATAATGCGTCACAGACCAGGTCATCCGGCATCGACCTCAATTTTCTTTTCGCCTTTCGAGGATTCCATCCATCGTTTAATACATCGGCTTCCCAATCATACATTTCGTCGGGATTGCCTTCAAGAATTCTGACCGAACAGGTATAAAAGAATACTGTACCGTTTCGAAATGTCAATGCAAGCCGCAAACTTTTATCAGGTTTTGTCTGCTCATCAATGCTATAGGAGCCAAACATTAAAAAGTGAATGCGTATAAAAAAACCATCAAGGCAGACAAAGAATTGCTTACCCCATGTTTTGATGGCAGTTACTTTCTTATTGCGCAA
>JANWHX010000268.1 GCA_025450235.1 Chitinophagaceae bacterium
GCGTGCATTATTCACAACCCACTCCATTCGCTCCACCTGCTTTTTGGTGAACATACTGTAGCAGGCATCCTGTGTGTAATCCATATAATCCTGGTACATTTTTCCCGGCGCAACATTCGAACAGGCGTCGGTTGCCGTTCCAGTTGGACAATTCGTTGTTGCCCCGGCTTGATTCGGTGTATCTCCAATATCAGCCGCGGTATTTCCCTGGCCGGGACCATTGGCAAGATTGATGGGCAGCATAACAGAACCGACAGTAGTTAAATTTTCAAAATCATCACCATTGCACCCATTTTCATCGCCCCAGATATGAAACAAACCAAAATAATGACCTACTTCGTGTGTACCGGTGCGGCCTTTGTTGTAAATAGAAATAGTATAACAGGGATTGCTTCCGAACGCCTGGTAATTCAAGAAAACGCCATCTTCATCTGCAGGAGTTGTTCCGGGAAACTGGGCATATCCAAGAATCCCCTGCCCACTAACATCAACACCTATCCATAGATTTAAATAAGAGTTGCGATCCCATACATCCAGCCCACCGTTCGCTGCATGCTTGATGGGATCTATCGTCAAGTTTGCATTTGAACCAGTCGAACTTGCTAACCTTTCAATACCATTCGTTAATTGTCCACCGGGAGTTCTTTTGGCAAGGCAAAACTGTATCTGGCTATGCCCCCTTAGACTAAGAAAACTTCCGGCATTCGTTGTATCCGGATTAAGACCCGAAAAATCCAGGTTCAATCTATCAATTTGCCCTTGCACGTCTGCATCAGTGACCACCCAGGGATTAGGTAATATAATATGGACAACAACAGGAATGGTGGCGATCGATTCAAGACGGTAAGTCTCATTGGTGGCAGCAAGTCTTACGTTTGGTATGTTTCTAAGTGCGGGATTCAGGCGAAACATTGCTTCCACTCTGTCGGTTGTTCCGCAACGTCTTGTGGTATTTGCCTGCAATGTTTTTTGTCCGAAAACATCGGCAGTTGCCATCATCATAGTCATAGCGACAAGGAACGGTAAAGTAATTTTTTTCAAGCAGTCGGATGGTTAGGTGAATTATACCGTAAAAACGAATATCAATTTACTCTTTATCCTCCTTGCCTGCAAATCAAATTTGAACGTAAATTTCCCATTCAATCCTGATCATCCTTGCATTGTTGTCGGCCTGTAAAAGATTAAGTAACAACCCATGTAATAACATTATTAAAGATTCACGCAATCCCGGCTTAGCGACAACTATTGGGATTGCGTGAATCAAATTTGTTTATGTATTAGCGATTTGCGGTACCGGGAAATATATTATTGGCTACTTTTTTTCCCTGGATAATACCGGCATCAATGCTTGGCTGATAGTGGATACCTGCATATAATCTCGATTGACCGGCTTCTTCACCTATGGCAATAAATGAAGAATAAGTTCTCGGTGGAAAGCCTAAATAATCATACGTGTGGTCAGTAAAAGAACCGTTTATTGCAAATAACTTATCAAGTATAACTCCTGCTGCACAGGAAAGAACCGAGTGTGCGGAAGGATATTCAGGATGGGGAGGTGTCCCAAGGAAAGAAATCCATGTGCCATGACCCATAACATCCCTGATGTAGGTGATCGGCCGAACAAGATTATATATATATTTTGCTTTCCAGCAACTGATCACGGCATCATTGACAGCTGCACCGGTTAACGCATAAGCCAATGCGGCTTTATCCAAACGAGAATTGGTTTGACGTATCGCCTGTTGCGTAATACTAAGCCAGTGACCGGGCGAAGATACACCAGGTACATCCCTCCAAAATATAGCCATTGCTTTTTGATCGTCGGTCAGCGTTAATGAAACATCATACACTTGTTTTACCATTTTATAAAACAAGGAAGAAGGCTCGGTGGAGTAAGAAACCGGTGGTTCGGGTAAAGTATTAATAGTGCTGCCGGCCACCACGTTGCGGTTATTGCCCCAGTATGGTGTGGATGCAGCAGCGTATGCCGGCGCCGTCGGTACCCAGAAGCCAGGACCTGTTTGCGGTGTATAGGAACCGCTTGCATTTTTATAACCATCGAATTCTGACCAGCTAAATACTTTGGATGCGATTGCTTTTCCGAACTCAGCAGATTTCGCGATGATAGATTGAGATTCTTTAGTTAGAAAATCGTTGTTCAACGCAGTTTCCAGGGAATCGATGGCTGCTTTATCGACGACGCTCGCAGTTGGAAATAATGATCTATTAATTGCGGCCATGGCTGCATTAACATTAGCCGGGTAATAATATTTTACGGAATGTTCAATGGTGGGTAAACCGGATAAGCTGTTCCATTTGCGGTAATGGTTTAAATTGGCGGGCAAACCGGGAGCTAATGATTCCAATGCTACTATTCCGGTGTATGCAAAATGTCTTGACAAAGTCTGGTTGGGAATACCGGTAGCATTTCTCATTAACCGAAGTTGCATCGTCATCCACTTATCCAATACGTCTGATGAATAAGAAGAAGGCGCATTTTCGTTGTTTGAAGGGTCTCCTTTATGACAGGAGATAAGTACCAGGCTTGCAATGATTGTTGCCGTAAATGAGCGGGCAATAGAATGCCCGTTCATCTTCCGGGATGATTTTTTCATGTTTAAGGTTTTATATTTTGAAAAATGGTTTACTAAACTGATCGGATCGATTCCTTTATGTTTCCATAGTGGGTGCGAAAATATAATGGAGTAGAACCTGCATTTTCATGTCTTTCCTACCGGCTTGTTTTTTCTTCCGACCGGGCAGATCTAATCCGGCAAGTGTCACGAAAGCATCCCGTCGAATCGTTAATTTCGTTAAAAGCAAATGCCGCTTCATTTTTTGAACCACATAGACACAATAGAGCACAATAGGAAAACACACTTAGAAGTAGTCTGTGAAGCTCTATGTTCCTATATTCCTATGTGGTTCAAATTACATTGCCCAAGATTTCCCGGCCGTATGAAATATCTCGCATTCTTATTTATCCCCACGATCATGTTGGCGCAAACAACTCCCCGCAACCTTTTGCAAAGGAATTGCCCTCCTGAAAAACTTAAACAAATATTACTAAGCCAGGCCGATTTTCATCCCTTCCCAAAGACCCCTGAACAATGGAAAAAAATTTTACCAGATAGCATGGTCCGGCTCCTGATAAAAAACGGGGAGGATGCATTAAAAGAAAAATTCCCGAGCATCCCTGCGACGGTGACGCTTGATTTTGTACGCAACGGTGACCGGATACGATATGAGAACATTCTTTTTGGAAAGCGCTTCTGGCTTTGGAACCTGGTATTAGCAGAATCTGTGGAAGGAAAGAAGAGATTTATGGATGCCATCGTTGATGGTATATGGTCGATCTCTGAAGAAAGTTTCTGGGGAACAAGCGCTCATTTGTTCTTACAAAATAAAGGAGCAGGTTTACCTGATGTGGAAGATCCGGTTGTTGATCTTTTTGCCGCGGAGACAGCCGCCACCATTGCGGCAGCAGATTATTTTGTCGGTCCGCAGCTGGACAGTATTTCACCGCAACTACGAAGACGAATATATTATGAAGTCAATCGCCGGATTTTTCTACCTGTGGACACAGCAAAATATGAGTGGATGGGATATGGAGATGTGAATGCTAAACTTAATAACTGGGCTCCATGGATCATGTCGAATTATTTGACGGCTGTTTTGTTTCTTGAGAATGATCTTTCGAAAAGAAATCGGTATGTGAACAAAGCCATTCAACTGACGGATCAATACATAAATGGCTTTGGTGAAGAAGGCGGCACTGAAGAAGGGCCACATTATTGGACATTTGGAGCGGGATGCGTCTTTGGGATATTAAACTTGCTTAACAGTGCAACCAATGGAACAATCGATATTTATAAAGAAAAGATCGTTCGCAATATGGGAGCTTATATTTATCGCAGCCATATCAGTGAAAACTATTTTGTGAATGTAGCCGACTCACGTCCCGAGTTGTTCCCGGAGGCTGTGATGGTGTGGAGATACGGGCAAGCCGTGAATGATGCAACACTCAGCAGCTTTGGTGCCTGGCTGTATCGACGGGGTGCCAACAATATGAATGGAACGTTTCATCGCTCCCGTGCATTGTATGATATGATCAGCCTGAAGTCTGTTGAGGCCGAACAAAGCATATATCACCCGGTCAACGAGGTATGGTTACCTGACGTACAGTTGATGACCAAAAGATTGCCGAATGGTCTCTTTATAGCGGCTCACGGAGGACATAATGGTGAAAGTCACAACCATAACGATGTCGGGGACTTTATCATTTATGCAAATGGTGATCCTGTGATCGTCGATGTCGGCCTGGGTACCTACACATCCAAAACATTTTCAAAGGACCGGTATAATCTTTGGTTCAACGCTTCCGGGTATCATAACCTTCCCACCATTAACGGGCAACAACAATCAGAAGGATCTTCATATGCTGCCAGCAATGTATTTTATAAAAAAGAGCAGGCACGAACTGTTCTTTCTATGAATATTGAAAAGGCTTATCCGGCTAAAGCGAATCTTAAAACATGGAAAAGAAATATCACCGCTGATAACATATCAATAATTATTACTGATAATTTTGAAGCAAGTCAGCCGGTATTGGCTCTAACACAAACATTCATGACCGTTTGTGCTGTTGATATCAGCCAACCAGGGACAATTATTTTTACAACTGCGCATGGAAGGAAAGTATTGTTGCGATACGGAAAAGCGTGGCAGGCTACAAAAGAGACAATTCCACTTACTACTGAAGAAGACCAGGGGTTGAAAGTGACATGGCGCAATCAACCCATAACAAGAATAGTATTGACACTCCGTTCTCCGGAAAGCAAAGGGAAGTTTCAATACACAATAATTGTTGATAGTAAGACAAAGCGTTAACTAACATTCTAATACAAGAAGGATGAAATGGATCACCCGTGAACATCCCAGGATTGATCGCATTGCCTGTCCCTGGCTGATCAGGCGGTTTATTGATAAGGACGCGGAGATCATTTATGTTCCTTTTGCTGAAATAAACTCAAAGGCAAAAGAATTGAACGCCATTCCTTTTGATATACCCGATGTTGAATACAGCCATTATAAAGATGAATGTACGTTCGATTACTTTCTGAAAAAACATAAGCTGAATGATCCCGCATTGCAAACCCTGGCTGTGATCGTAAGGGGTGCGGATACCGACAGGCATGATCTCGCTTCTCAAGCTTCAGGTCTATGGGCTGTATCTGCAGGACTTGCGCATAATAGCAATACCGACCACGAATTGCTGGAGAAAGGAATGATGATCTATGATGCTTTGTATAGCTGGGCTAAATATCATAAAAATGAAAGGCACACTCAAAACCCAACGGAGAAACTTTTAATAGATGTCTTTGAAAAATTCCTGAAACAAAAACATGCGAAGAAAATTCCTTCATGGGCCAAAGAACTAAAAGAGCTCATACAGGACCAGATCGACACCAATATAACTCTGAAACAATTATCGCAGGATCTCGACATTAACCCGGCTTATTTATCAAGAGAGTTCTCCCGGTATTTTGACAATCTTTCGTTTGGAGATTATATCCGGAAACTCCGGATTGAAAAGGCAATTGATTATCTTAACAACTCCAGTTACAGCCTCACCAAGATCGCCTACCTCACCGGTTTTTCGGATCAAAGCCATTTTACCAGGATATTTAAGAAACATACCGGTCAAAATCCCTCCGTTTATCAAAAAAAGCTGCGAAAAAAGTAGACAGGATACAAAAGGTAATTTCCATTCTATTCCTGCCATGTGGATAGTGCTACCATTGTGTTTCATTAGTTGTAATGGACACTTTGTTATTGAGTCGCCGGGATGTTGCTTCGTTATTGACAATTGACGAATGTATGAATGCTGTCGAGAATGCTTTTGGTCTTTATGCCGAGGGGAAGGCACAGCCACCAAAAGTACTCGGGCTTCCTTGTGATCATGGCGGCTTCCATATCAAAGCGGGAGTATTAGGAATTGACAAGGGTTATTTTGTCGCAAAGGTGAATGCCAACTTTCCCAGTAATCCGAAACAATATGGCCTGCCAACTATCCAGGGTGTCATTGTTGTATGTGATACTATCAACGGCAGACTACTCGCGTTAATGGATTCAATTGAGATTACTATCATTCGAACGGGCGCCGCCACAGGCGTTGCTGCCAGGTATCTCGCGGCATCAAATGCGACCATCGCTACAATTTGCGGATGTGGCAACCAGGGAAGAATTTCTTTAAAAGCGCTACTGAAGGTCAGAAGGCTGGATAAACTATTTGCTTTTGATATTGACCCGGACCAAATGGATAAATTCAGGAAAGAATTTGGCGGCGAATTAGAAATTATTCCTGTTGAATTAAAAGACCTTCCTCTTGCACTCAGGCAAAGTCATATTGCTGTAACATGTACAACTGCGAGAGAACCGTTCATTCATGCAAAGGATATTGAGCCCGGGACTTTTATTGCAGCTGTTGGAGCCGATAACGAAGATAAGTGTGAGTTGTTCCCGGAATTGCTGGCATCAAATAAGGTAATAACCGATATAACAGATCAATGTGTTTCAATTGGTGAATTGCATCATGCTATTGAAAGTAAATTAATGACGAGGTGTGAAGTTCACGCAGAGATCGGCGAAGTTATTGCCCGCCAAAAACGGGGAAGAGTATCAGATGAAGAAATTATCATTTTCGATAGTACAGGTACGGCGCTGCAGGATGTAGCCGCCGCAGCGATCGTTTATGAAAAGGCGATAGCCAATGGGATGGGCAATAAGATGAATTTTTCAGAACAACATTTGACATATAATCCTGATGAATTGAATAAAAATGAAAGAGACATCAAGGCCTTGCGAAGATGGTTTCCTTTCAGATAATAATGATTGGAGTAAGCCTGTATTTATTGGGGCCAAAGCCCCTTACACGCTCCATTCATTAACCCCAGCCTTTGCCATTGGCATCCCTTCGGGAAAGGCGGGGTTATAGCAAGGCTTTCATTTCCTGGGCTTTAGCCCAAATTGACAGTTCTTTATGCCACATCAATTATTAAATAATCTCAAATGAAATGGATCACGAGACAAAGACCAAAAATTGACCGTATCGCCTGTCCCTGGCTGATAAAGCGGTTCGTGGATGCAGCCGCGGAATTCATTTATGTTCCAAAGGAAAAAGTATTTGAAGAAGCGCAAAAACTGGATGCGATCCCATATGATATTCCAGGCGCGGAGTATTCTCACTATGGCGAAGATTGTACGTTTGATTATATCGTTAAGAAACATGGAATAAAAGATGATGCGGTATTGCAAATTGCTTTGATCGTACGTGGAGCGGACACTCATCGTTTTGACCTGGCTGAACAATCAGCGGGATTGTGGGCAATTTCGGCAGGGCTTTCTGTTAACTATACAGACGATTATGAACAACTGGACATCGGAATGAAACTATACGATGCCTTATACAGCTGGGCCAAGTATGCCAAAACGGAAGTCCATAGATGGGATCATAAAAGATAATTAACTGGGCTAGCGAAAAAATACAATATCACCGGGCTTTAGCCCAACATACCAGGAAATCAATAATCGTCGATGAAAACCTCATACAGTTTAAGAGAGCTCAGTCTCTATTTTTTAAAACTTGGAACAATAGGTTTTGGCGGCCCCGTGGCCCTCGTGGGATATATGCACCGCGACCTGGTCGAAAAAAGAAAATGGATTTCGGAAGAAGCATATAAAGAGGGCCTGGCACTGGCACAGTTGGCTCCCGGACCGTTGGCCGCACAGTTGGCAATCTATATTGGTTATGTTGACTACAAAATTATCGGATCTACCCTGGCAGGTCTGTCATTTGTGCTTCCTTCTTTTTTCATGGTTATCGCAATAGGTTATGCATATGTAGAACTCGGAGGTTTACCATGGATGCAGGCGGTTTTTTATGGCGTAGGTGCTGCTGTTATCGGTATCGTCGCCGTGAGCAGTTACAAGCTGACTAAAAAAACCATTGGTAAAGATTGGCTGCTCGGGATAATATTTACTGTATTGGCAATTGTCACTTTTTTAACCGAAGCCGAAAACATTTGGCTGGTACTGGCGGCCGGCTTCGTCGCTTGGTTTGTAAAGGCACCGCCGAAGTTCTTATCTGCAAATCATTCTATTTTTTTCTCACCCGTTCTTTTACAAATAACGAATGTGATTTCTTCCAATGAAAAACTGGTGCAGATATGGTGGTTTTTTCTAAAAGCGGGAGCCTTTGTTTTTGGAAGCGGCCTCGCAATCGTTCCGTTTTTATATGGCGGCGTAGTGAAGGAACATCAATGGCTAACTGAGCAGCAATTCTTAGATGCGGTTGCGGTGGCACTGATCACACCGGGGCCGGTTGTGATCACGGTTGGCTTCATCGGTTATTTGATCGCAGGCTTTGAAGGGGCGACTGTTGCTGCACTCGCCACTTTTCTGCCCTGTTATTTGTTCACCATTATACCCGCTCCTTATTTCAAAAAATACGGTAAGCATCCTGCGATCAAGGCATTCATTAATGGAGTAACAGCAGCTGCGATTGGCGCTATCGCCGGTGCGGTGTTCGTGTTAGGTAAAAGACAGGTTACTGATATTTTTTCTGTGACTATTGCATTGGTCGTAGTTTTGCTTCTGTTAAGATTTAAGAAACTAAAGGAGCCTCTTATTATTATCGCAGCCGCATTGATCGGGTTGCTAATAAAAAACTGGATATAGTTAATTTGATCTAAACCCGCTCCCGGCGCTCCGCGAGTAGTTCAAAATCTAATATTAAAAATTAAATCATTTATATGAAATTCTTTTCATTTTTCCTTTTCGCTTTAATTACCCTTCCCGTGACTGCACAAAAAACAAAAACATCGCTGCTTGACACAACCGCTATTGAAAAGATCACGGGTATAAAAGGAAAATCAAATAAAGGAGAATACAAGATCACGATCCCCCAAAATGATCTGGATGTAGAAGTGGATGGCTTTAGAATCATTCCGCCGATGGGACTTGGTACATGGATAGCATTTACTCCCTCAAAAGACGCAGCGATGATCATGGGCGATATTATACTTACAGAAATGGATCTGAAACCTGTTCAGCAGGAAGTAATTAAGCAAGGTCTGACTATTACCGCTATTCATAATCATTTTGTACGTAATCATCCGAACATTGTGTACATGCATATTGGAGGAAACGGGAAGACTGCGGATCTTGCCATGAAAGCAAAAGCAGTGTTAGATAAAGTGGCACAATCAAGAGGACATAATCCTTCCGCTTCATTGGTGCCGGATGTTACGTACACCATTGATTGCAAAGAACTGGATGCTATTTTAGGGTATAAAGGGGAAATGAGCAAAGGCGTTTACAAATTCACAATTGGCCGGCCCGATGTGGTACTGAAGGAGCATGGTATAACAGTTACCTCGTTTTTAGGATTCAACACATGGGCTGCATTCCAGGGAACGGCCGATCATGCAGCAGTGGCGGGAGATTTTACGATGCTTGAAGATGAAGTGGCACCGGTTATCAAAGCGCTGATCGAAAATGGAATTGAAGTCGTAGCCGTTCACAATCATATGGTACATGAGCAACCCAAAGTCTTCTTCCTCCATTATTGGGGAACTGGCAATGCCGGGCAACTGGCCAAGGGATTGAAGGCTGCATTGGATCAAACAGGTAAAAAACATCCTAAGATGCAGATGTGATGACCAGCTTAATCAGTTGCGTCCGCTACTCTCACAGGTGAACACAAAAGAAAAAAATCCTTCTTCTTATACTTCCTGCATTATGAACTATCAGCGAATTTTGTTACTATTATAGAACTGTTTCCACCCAACTAATCATTCATAGAATAGCATGCCACCCTATTTTATCTTAGCGCTTATATGGTGCATCATCTGGATTTTCCTTTTCATTCTTCGTAAAGAGATGCGGATAAAGATGCTGCTCATGAGCCTGGCTGTTATTCCATTTGCTTTTTTTGACTATTTTTCCCAGCCTTCTTACTGGCACCCGCAAACGTTTTTCTCTATTCCCGTAGGGATTGAAGGAACCTTGTTTGGATTTTCTTTTGGAGGTGTCGCATCAGTGCTCTGTTCAGCCGCAGCAAATATAAATACGCCGGCCGATCAAACTGCTGATCTAAAAAATATCATTGTCCTCAGCCCCGTTTTGATTATTTCTATCGGGCTATACGTTTTATTTGATGTCAATATGATGATTAGTCTTCCGCTGGGATTGTTGGCGGGTTGTATTCTCATTATCGCCAGAAGGCCTGACCTGATAAAAAAATTATTGTACTCAGGAGTTTGTTTCGGGTTGCTCTATGTCTTTGTTCTTGCTGCCTGGTTACTGGTATTCCCCCAGGCGCAGGAATGGTGGGATCCCGGGATCTATGGAAGCATTACCGTCTTTAATGTTCCTTTAGGTGAAGTGATGTTTGGATTTTTATTCAGCGCATTCTGGGGCACGCTTTATGACTTTGCCTTCAGCTATAAACTGGAAAATCCTGCGAAACCGGTTTCGGTTGCCTGATGCAGCTAATCTATCTCGGGGAAATTGCTGAGACTTCGATCACCTGTAGCAAAAAGAAAAATTCGTTATTCGCAGGCGGGTTTCGGTCAACAATGTTTACTTGTTTATTGAATAAAAACGTATTGTAATATAAGACCGGTTTTGAGCTTTAGGCATCATGCCTTCAGCCTTCAGCATTCAGCATCATGCCTTCAGCCTTCAGCATTATGCCCTCCCGGTTTGTTTCGAAGACCCCAGAACCATTCTTCCACCAATTGATAGTAACTTTAAAACAAAAAAGTGGAAAACAAAGGGCTGCTGTTTATTCCTGATATAAGCGGGTTCACGCAATTTGTGAGTCAAACCGATATTCAACACAGCCGGCTTATCATCCAGGAATTGCTGGAGTTGCTGATCAATTCAAATGAGATCGGGTTGGAAATCTCTGAAGTGGAAGGGGATGCTATTTTGTTTTACAAGTTTGGAGAGTCGCCGCGATTGGAAGAACTGTATAAGCAGGTAGAAAAAATGTTTGTTGAATTTCACCGGCATCTCAGTGTGTATGACCTCACCCGTTTTTGTCAATGCAATGCCTGCCGCTCGGCTATCGGTCTTTCATTGAAAGTCATCACGCATTATGGAGAATTCACGGGTTATAATGTAAAAAATTTCAGCAAGCTGATCGGTAAAGATGTTATTGTCGCCCACCAGTTGCTGAAAAACGATATTGATCAGCATGAATACTGGCTGATAACAAAAAGCTTATTGCCCGGTGATCGTCCCGCTGATCTTACACAATGGATGAAATGGGACTGCAGCGCCAAACAAACAGAGAATGGTGAGATAGCTTTTCATTACACACAATTGACGCAGCTGAAAAATGAATTGCCGCCCATACCTCCATTGCAACTGGGATTGACAGACAAAATAAAGATGCTGTCACTAACCCGGGAATATGATGCGGAGATCATTCCATTGTTTCATGCCTCCGGTGATTTCAAATATCGAAGTCAATGGCAGGAAGGAGTCAAGGCAGTAGAAGAATTAACCCATTTCCTGCCCAGGGTAGGTATGCGAAGCCGCCGCATATTAGACAATGGGGAAGAGATTGTGTATGCCAGCGGTTATTCGTTTACCTGGGAAAAAATTGAGTTCAGTGAAACGGATGAAGATAAAAAGGCATCGTCTTATTTTACGCTTGAAAAGATCACTGATAATAAAACAAGGCTTACAGTTGATTATTACATAAAAAAGAACGGGGTTAATGAACTCCTGTTTAAATTGTTTCAGAAAAAGAAAAAGGAAGGGGAGTGGAGGAGGTCGTTGGAGAATTTGGATAAGGTGGTGAAGGGGATTAAGTTGCCGGGTTAGAAAAAGTCGATAGTCAGGAGTCGATAGTCGGAAGTCGGAATTCGGAGGTCCGGAATTAGACACTGTTTGTCATTAGCTGATTAGTTTATATAAAAAGGATCCCTCGTGAACAAGACATGCCTACTATTATTCCTGCAGGGTTTAACAATAATTGCTTCAGCACAACCATTCGCATCATGGACAAAGACTGAATTAAAATTAAACAATGGTATTGTTGAAAGATTGGTTCAACTACCTGCTGGAAAAGGAAAGTTTACGACGACCGCTTATCACCCCGTCAATGGTGATTTTTATTATTTCACTGACTCTAGTACCGATTTCCGGTTTGAAGCAAACAATAAAATTTATTCAGGAAAAAGTAAATGGTCGCTGAAAAATATTGAAAGGTACAATGATTTGAATGCAGGAGACGGGGCTGCTGTAAAATTGTTAAGTGAAGATGGAAAAATAGAACTCACTATACAGTTTTTGCTTTACCCTGCATCCCCTGCCATTCGCAAAAGCCTCCGTATAAAAAACCTTAGTCAGCAAACAATACGATTGGAATCTGTAGATGTGGAAAAATTTTACGTCACAGAATACTCATCAACGACTTTCAGTTGGATCTGTCACGACTACGGTCGCCGGCGTGTGCTTGGTCCATTCGACGGTACGATGCAGGATGCATTGATTATTATACATAACAGTGATTGGCAGCAGGGGATTGTGATTGGAAACGAAGCGTCAGGAGCGATGAAACATACATCTGTTTTTTGGGATGAGCGAACAATCATCAGCGGACTCACTCATAAGGATGCACGGTATCCTTTCAGGAAATACCTGGATAAGGGAGAAGACTTTACAACGCCGCAGGTCTTTACAATGGTATATAACAATCATAAGGACCCGGATGAAATATTGAACACTGCTATTCCTGATTTTGTCCGGAAATATATGGGCATCCGCCTGTCGGAATTAAAAGAAAAGCCAACCTTTGTTTACAATACCTGGATTCCCTTTGGGCAAAATATTAATGAACAGTTAGTGAGGGAACTTGCGAAATCGGCTGCTGACGCAGGCATGAGAGAATTTATTATTGATGATGGCTGGCAAGAAAATTATGGCGATTGGGTGATTGATAAAAAGAAATTTCCAAATGGACTGAAGCCCGTGTTCGACTACATCAAATCATTGGGCATGAAACCGGGGCTTTGGGTCAGCGTAGGTAGTGCAACGCCGTCCAGTAATGTTTTTAAAGCACACCCGGAATGGTTTGTATTGGATGAAAAGGGTCAACGAACAAATCTTCATAATGAGGACGCAGCCATCTTTACTGCTTGTTTTGGCACTGGTTGGTATGATTATATAAAAGATATTTTAATGAAACTTTCTCTGGAATACGGTCTGGAATACCTGAAGCTTGATTTTACTGTAGTAACGAGTCCTTACCGCTTCGCAAAAAATCAAACAGGTTGTTATGCTACGGCACACCGGGGCCACAAGGACCATAACGAATCTTTATTTACCAATTATGAGCATATTTGGCGGCTGTTTGACGACCTTCATAAGGCTAAACCTGACTTATTTATTGATTGTACTTTTGAAACCATGGGAGGCTTACAACTGATTGATTATGCTATGTTGAAACATGCGGAAGGGAACTGGTTATCAAATTTTAGCGGCCCCGAAGCAAAAATTGATCTACGTATAAGGAATATGGCATGGTGGCGTTCACCTGCGATGCCGGCAACGGCATTGGTGGTTGGTAATCCGGAAATGCAGGATACTGCATGGGATTTACATATCGAATCATTAGCTGGTTCATTGCCGATTATGTTAGGCGATCCAAGAAAATTATCGGCAAGAGATTTTTCAAAATACAGGAACTATGCCGACTGGCTGCAGTTGATGGAGAGTCGCTATAGCATCATGAGCTATCGCCAGGATTTACCGGGCTTTGGTGAACCACAGGAAACGATGTGGGACGGGTTTCAACGCCTTAATACGGAAACAAAAAAGGGAGGTATCATTGGTGTTTTCAGACATGGCTCAAAGGAAACAAAAAGATTGGTGACGATTAAATATCTCGACCCGGACAAAATGTACATCGTAAAAAGAATGAACGGTGATATTGTTATGACGGCAACAGGAACAGCATTACATGAGAAAGGATTTGAAATTGGCTTAGATAAAATGTATGATGGTGAACTTTTTGAGATCAGCCAGCAGTAAAAAACTAAACAATATCGGTAAGACAATCTGTTCACATAAATATTTACAATATTCGGAGTTTTCATAACGTCTTTCTTGCTTCCACTTAAGATTTCCGGTACTGAACTTTTCTGCAACTATAACAATGAATGATCGCCAGGCCTGTTAGTAAAAACCATTAGGTGTTTTTTGTCCATAAAAAACACCAGGCTATATGCGAGTAAAATTTCATTAGTCATTAATAAAAATGTGTTCTGTTTAGCACTTGTTTTGAGTACATTATGAATTTCACCTGAATACTTTATACGCGACCTGTTTTTTTTGCGGAGTTTTTCATGGGTACAATCCGCTGTATTTTTTTCACTTCAAATTGAGACGGTAGTATTAACTGCAATTTTATGTCGAGGTTGATTTACTGTTGCCTGCGAAACAGGGATAGGATACTTTTATGCCAATAAAATAATCCTTTATGAAAGCTCAGATCTTAGTACTATCAACGATTGTTATTCTTTCTGGTTCTGTTATGAATTTATCTTCCCCTTCTCCTGCAACTGCAATGAAGCAGGTTAGAAAAACCGCGAGTGTTGAATTTGCCTTTTTTAGAACCCATCGCCAGGCAAACGGAGCCGTGGCCACATGGGGACTGAATTCAAACGTTGACGTAACCGGTTTTGACGTTCAACGTACTTATCAGGATCCGGCCGATCCTTATTCCATGTGGGAAGATGTGACATATATGCCTTGCACAGAGGAACGTTCATTTAAATATAATGACCAGGAAGTCTTTGCAGGTTATATCTATTACAGGGTCACTGCACATTTGAATGATGGCAGCTCAGTTATCTCTGCAATTGAAGGCATCAGGATAGTCAGGCACAAATAGTGTCCCGACGGGATGGATGTCTGGTACCAAAAGAAATAGTATGAGTAGAATTGTACATCTTATTCTTTTATTGCTCATTTTCTCATCGACGGTTAGTTCGCAGATCACCTCACCGGTTATCAGGGCAAACTTTGGCGTAGATGCGGATCTGCGGGCCAATTACTATAATAATGCGTTGCAAGCCGGCAATGATGATTGGTATAACCTTCCGGGCACAGCAGGAGCAGGTCAGTTTATAATTGATACAACAGGAGCGGCAGCCATTGTTGCCCGGTATGCGACTGATGTAGCTTTTAGAAGAACGTCATTTGCCCGCACAATGAGATTTCCTGCCTACTCAGTGATCAACAACCGCACATTACTCGACGCGATCCTTGTAAGAGATTTTCATGGTGATGATTCAACCGTATTTGCATCAGGCGGAAACAAGAATGGAGAAAGCCCTTTAAATTGGTCAACGCCGGTATCGCAGGGTATCCCAGACAAAAACGATATTCTTGATATGCTGGTACATGTGAGAAGAGCGGGTCCAAACGGAACTGATTCACTTTGGATGTTCGGCGGTCTTTCGCTTGACAACACAACAGGAAACCGGTATTTTGATTTCGAAATGTACCAGACCGATCTTTATTATAACAGGTCGGCATTATCGTTTGGCGGTGTGGGTCCCGATGCAGGCCATACCAGCTGGGAATTTGATGCCTCAGGAAATATCACCAGGGCCGGTGACATTATCTTTAGCGCAGAATACCAAAGTTCTTCCCTTACATTTATTGAGGCCCGCATCTGGGTTCATCAATCTAAGTTATCCATTACCCCTACGGCATTTAACTGGAGCGGACAATTTGACGGCGGTGCTCCAGGTGCAGTATATGGTTATGCAAGTATTCAACCCAAAACGGCGGGTGCTTATTATACCGGGCTTCAATGTAGTAACAACACCTGGGGAGGACCATTTTCTATTATATTACAAAACGATGCCATTGCTACTGATTACGTTGCAAAGCAATTTGTTGAATTCTCTGTCAACCTTACCAAACTAGGTCTTGACCCACTGACAAGATTGGGCGGTGATCCCTGCGGTATGCCCTTTCGCAGGATCCTTGTGAAAACAAGAGCTTCAGCTTCCTTTACTGCGGAGCTAAAAGATTTTGTCGCTCCCTTCGCATTTTTCGATCCTCCGATGGCGCAGATAAATTCAGCAACTCCATATATGTGCACTTATGGATCAGTCGCGCAGATTTTTGTTTCCAATCCGCTGTCCACATCATCCTATACATGGACAACTCTGAACGGAAATATTATCAGCGGTACAACAGGCACCCAGATAGCTGTAGATACACCGGGTGTCTATATCGTTACGCAACATTTGCTTTCTGCTTGCGGTGCTTATGCGACTGATACTATTGAGATATTCCCGTTTTTACCCTGTGTTCTATTAGCAATGGACCTGTCCGGTCTTCGTGGAGTGCTAAAAGATGGAAATGTATTGCTCAACTGGAATGTAGGGAATAATCAAATCATTCAATACTTTGAAATAGAACGGAGCCTTGATGGTACCCATTTTAGCCCAGTCGGGAGAGTAGAAAAACGATCTCCGGGAGATGCAATAACGAACTATTCATACCAGGAAAATACAGGCGATCCCGGCGGCACATCTATTTATTACAGGCTAAAGTTGATCACAATTGCAGGCGCAATCAAATACAGCAACATTATTAATTTCAATCTGGGAAAAACAGGTGCGGTCAATTTACTCATATACCCCAATCCTGCGAAGGATATTATCCAGGTGCAGGCAATAGCTGCCACAAACACTAAAATGAAAGTTGACATACTTGATCTATCAGGCAAACTTATTACGACTTCAGCAGTCTCTTTGCAAAGAGGGACGAACGTAATAACGCTGGATGGCCTGTCTGATAAACCGGGGGGAGTATATCTTGCAATGGTATATGTTGGCAACGAATTGTTCCGTCAAAAAATCGTATTGACTAAATAGTCGATTTAACCCGGATAACCCTTGTGAAGCTTATTGTTAAGGGTGATTTCGGGTGAAATGAGTGAGTAGTGCGATGCCTCTGAAAATAACAGGACAAAAAATCCCTACATTCATTGTATGAAGATTTTGTCTGGATACATAACCGCAGTGGCATTTTCTTGCTGGTTGCCCGCAAACGGCCAGGAACAACACACAGCAACAGGAAAACTTTTTATTATCGGTGGCGGTGACAGATCCCCGGCACTAATGAGATCACTGGTGGCTACTGCAGCATTCAGGACCAATGACTATGCAGTTGTCTTGCCTATGTCAAGTGCAAGCCCGGACACCGCTTTCTATTATTTTAAAGCTGACCTCGAACCAGTTTGCACTAACCCTATTGTGAATTTTAATTTCACGAAGGACAGAGTAAACAATAAAAACTGGCTGGATTCATTGGAGCACGCAAGACTGATCTTTATTACGGGCGGCGACCAGGACCGGTTTATGAAGGCAGTATTGAA